>NZ_DBHLDX010000023.1:0-29486 GCF_057312375.1 Fretibacterium sp. | reverse complement strand
CGGCCCGTGCCACGTAGACTTTGACGTAGGGCTCCATCCCCATGGCCATCGGCACGGTCCAGCCCTTCTCCCCGCGGTTCAGACCCGTCGCCGCCCACAGGATCGTCGAGAGCTTCTCCGGCGATACCTCCCCCATGGAGGCGAAGTCGGCCCCCAGGGCCGAGGCGCGGCTTCCGATGGCGTCAAAGAGACCCGGCCCGCCCGTCCTCTGCGGGGCAGGGAGCGGGACGTCGGCAGACGCCACGCCGGAGGGGAAAAGGACCGCAACAGCCAAAAGGAAGGCAAAAAATTTCTTTAAAGCTACAAACATGATTGACCTCCTCGAAATTGATCTCGTAGCGCTATTATAATCATCTTCTGAGGAGCTCCGCCTCCGCCGTTCTCTCCTTCTCCATGCGAAAATCCCGACCGACGCCTGCTTTACATTCCGGCCTGGCCGCCCTCGGCCATCTTCATGAAGTAGGCCTTCGGGTGCCCGCAGATGGGACACATCTCGGGCGCCCTCTTGCCCACCACGATGTGCCCGCAGTTGGCGCACTGCCAGATGGCGTCGCCGTCGGAGGAGAAGACCAGCCCCTTCTCGACGTCGTTCAGCAGCCTCTTGTAGCGCTCCTCGTGCGCCTTTTCGATGGCTGCGACGCCCTCGAAAAGGCGGGCGATGTCGTCGAAGCCTTCCTCCCGCGCCACCTTTGCGAAGGTGGGGTACATGTCCGTCCACTCGTCGTGCTCGCCGGCCGCGGCGGCCTTCAGGTTCTCCGCCGTACTGTCGCTGATCCCGCCGAGGATCTGGAACCACATCTTGGCGTGTGCCCTCTCGTTGTTCGCCGTCTCCTCAAAGAGGTCCGCGATCTGGTTGTAGCCCTCGGCGCGGGCTTTGGCCGCGAAGAACGTGTACTTGTTGCGCGCCTGGGACTCCCCCGCAAAGGCCGTGCACAGGTTCTCGCGGGTCCTCTTGCCCTTCAACTCTTCCGCTCTGCTCCTCAACATGTCCGCCATTTCAAAATTCCCCCCATGATAAAATAGCCCCACGCTCCGGCGGGGCCTGCGTGAGCCCTTACTGCGCTCACCTCATTATCTTACCACGGACGAATGGATTGTGGTCCTGTCCCGCCCAAAACGACGGCGCGGAGCCTCTCGCTCCGCGCCGTCTGCCGCGCTATGGATTTTGACGTCTTGCGATCTCCTCGCGCTGGAGCTGCCTCTGAATGAGGAGGCGGACGACCAGGGTGTCCGACCACTTTCGGCCCATGCTGGCCTCCACGAGGATGGAGGCGAAAGCGATGGCGAGGCATCCGAGCAGCACCGCCGCGACGATCGCGATCTGGCGGCGCAGGTTGGGCTTCCTGTACGAGCTTTGAATCTGAACGTCGCTCTTCACCTCAAGGCCCTGCGCCCGCTGCTTGTCCCGTTCCCACTTTTCCCAAAGACTCATGATGCGTCCCCCCTCGTCATATAGCGAATATGCGCGAATATGCGAACCTCCGTGCGATCAGCGGCCCACGCCTCACCGGATGCGGCGCTCCAGGAACAGTGCGCCGACGAGTGCCGACAGGATGAGGCCCAGGCCTGAGGCCGCGTTGCAGCCTCCGCCCTCCTCCTTCTCCTGGGGCTTGGGCCTGACGTCGTCCGACGAGCGCCCCGACTCCGGATTGGCCCCTGCGGCATCCACGTAAAGGCCCAGGTTCCACACGCCGTCCGCCGCCCCGTCGCCGATTAGGATGTAGGGGATGCCGTCGTCGCGGAACATTTGCAGGTAGGCCGTGTAGCCCTCCCGCGGACTCTTGGCGTCCGCCAGGAGGAGGATGAAGTCTAGGTAGAGCTCGTCGTTGTAGAGGAACGCGCTGATGCACTCCGCAGGGTCCACGCCGCGCTGGGAGATGGCGGTGAACAGGTTCGTGTCCCGCTCGTTCGTCCTGCCGGAGCGCAGCCAGACCGTGCCGAAGCGCATGAACTGCTTCAGCAGGGCCTTGCCGTCCGCCGCCGCGTCCAGGTCCTCCCAGCGGCCCACCAGCATCTGCTCCCGGCGCGGGATGCGGAGGCGCACCCGCATCGGCTGAACGGCGATGGTCGCCGGAACGTCCCTCGACACCGTCTGGACCACGTCGCCCGAAACGTCCCGCGACACGACGACGTCCATCGAAACGTCCATGGAAACCAGCCCGGCGGGGACGTCGGTCTTGATCTCGAAGGCGTTCAGGGCGCTTGAGCGGACGTAGGCGTCCGAGGCGCTGACGACGCTGCCCCCCAGGGCGGCGGGCTTGCCCATCAGCTTCTCCAGCTCATAGGTCGTCTGCTCGTCGTTCTGTATCACGTCGGCGAACTGGTCCCAGCGGAAGCCTTGTACGCGCCAGCGTCCGTTGGTCTCGGAGGCGCCTCCCGTCAGGGTCATGCCCCCGACCCGCCGGTAGCTGAGGCGCAGGTCGTGGTGCCGGGCCTCGGAGAAGGGGTAGAGGCGGAAGGACTCGCTCGTGCCGTAGGAGGCGTTCAGGGTGTTGTAACCCGTGCCGACGCGGTTCTTGTAAACCGTGACGAGCCCAGGCGCGATCTGGCTGTGGGCGTCCAGTTGGAAGTGAGCCGGCAGGCTGCCGTAGAGGTCCGGGGTCAGGTCGTACTTCCAGTGGTCGGGCCGGATGTCCCGAAAGGCGTAGCGCGCCGTCATGTCCCAGGAGCCGCCGCCCACGTCGCCGGAGCCGGTGTTGTCCCGCGGGCCTCCGATCATGTCGTAGCGCTGGAGGCGGTAGCGCGTGCCGGTGCGGTTCGTGATCCGCGTTTCCAGGTGGTAGCTGGGCAGGCCGTTGTTCAGGGAGTGGCGCATCATGTAGAGCGCGCCCAGGTTCTGGGTCATCTCGCGGTCCGCGCCCCAGCGAAACTGGATGCGCTTCTCGATGTCCCCCACGGCGACGACGGCGTCGCCGCTGAGCGTCCTGTTGAAGATCATCATGTCGAAGTAGAGCTCATTGCCTGGGTCGGAGGCCGGGCCGTCGTGGACGTTGGCCACCACCACGGGGACGTGGAGGGACTCGCGCCAGCCGACGTAGCCCGTGTCGAAGCTGGCGGACTGACGGAACGCGATGTAGCCCAACCTGCTGCCGTAGGCCTCCGGGTTCTCGGCCGTCAGGCTGACGTTTGCGGTCATGGATTCACCCGGCATGACGCGCTGAGGCCTGTTGGGCTGCACGGAGACGGTGTACCCCTCCGCGTTCAGGAGCACGTCCTCCATCACGTCGCGGGAGATGACGTCGCCGGACAGGGTGGGCGACGGGTTGATCGGGTTATGGCCGCTTCCGGACTCGCGCCACCAATGGGGGAAGTGGCGCGCGTAGTGGTTGGCCAGGGAGACCTTGAACTGCCCCCGCCCTTCGGGGAGGACCAGGGCGATGGACTCGACGGGGTCCATGCAGGCGTCGCGGTAGCGCGTGTCGGGATAGGCGGGGTAGGGCTGCGGCTCGTCGACGTAGACGGCCTCGAAGTCGTAGAGCAGGTCCGCCGAGGCGGTCAGGGGCACCTCGGGCGTCTCGCCGCCCAGGGTCCGCCGGTAGAGCAGACGCCCGTTGAGGTCCTCGTTGATGTAGCGCCACAGGTAGTTTTCGTAGCAGGTGGCGAACCACTGGGCACCGGCGACGGTGTGTCCGTCGCGCGCGCCGCTCACGTCCCGAAGCTGGTAGTTGTAGCCGTAGTCCGTGGTGTGGTCCCCGAACGTGTAGTAGCGGTCTGCGTCGTCGTAGTCGTTGAAGTCGGGGTAGTCGTGGATGGGGTCCGCCACCGCGGCCCAGGCCACACAGCCGGCAGCCAGCGCGGCGAGGAGGACGAGGGCCCCCGACACCAGGCGCACCGTCTTGCTCATCAATAAAACCTCCCGTGGAGCGTCGCTCGAGGACGCCCTGAAATTTTTTCTGAACGCGGGACCCTGCCGCCGCGCGGCGGGGCCTTGCCACTATCTTACCACCCGGCGGGACGGGGCGTCAGGGGGCGCCTGCCGCGCGAGCCAGCTCTCCAGGATCAGGACGGCGGCGATCTTGTCCACCCGCTGACGCCGACCACTGCGGGAGACGCCGCCCTCGATCATCGCCCGGTGGGCTATGACGGTGGTGAAGCGCTCGTCCCACGTGTCGAACGCCAGGTCCGGGTGGCCGGCGCGGAGGAGGTCGACGAGCTTCGCCACCCTCTCCGCCTCCGGCCCCCTCGTGCCGTCCGTGCGCGTGGGCATCCCCACCAGGACCAGCGTCGGGGCGTACTGCACGAGGCAGGCCTCGAACTTTCGCCGCCAGCCTCCGTCCCTGTCCACCACGGGCCAGACGGCCAGCCCCTGGGCGATGAGGCGCATGGGATCGCTGATGGCCGCGCCGACGCGGGCGCTGCCTACGTCCAGCGCCAGCACGCGCCCGGGCTGAGCCTCCGTCATGCCCCCAACTGCCCCTTCAGGACCTCCGCCGCGCGCTCCAGGGCCTCGTCGAGCTTTTCCCCATCCCGTCCGCCGCCCTGGGCCGTGGAGGGCCTGCCGCCGCCCTTGCCGCCCAGGACGGCCGAGGCCTCGCGCACGATGGCGCCCGCGTTGGCCCCGAGCTTCACGGCCCGGTCGTCCGCCATCACGATGAGCGTGCAGGTCCCGTTCCCGTCCACGGAGGAGAGAAGGGCCACCGACGGGTCCGGCCCCGCCTTCACCCGGTCCCCGACGTCGCGCAGGACGTCCGGCTTGACGTCCGAAAACCTGCCGATGTGCAGCACTGCGCCGCCCACGCGGCGCCGCTCCACGAACCGATCCACGTTGTCCGTCATCTCGTGGCGCGCCCGCTCCTGGGCCCGCTTCTGGAGGGCACGCAGCTCCTCCGCCAGGTCTTTAGCCTTCGCCTCCAGCCCCTCCTCGTCCGCGGAGAGGATGCCCATCAGGCGGCGGCGCAGGCCGAAGAGCACCTGCATCAGCTCCACGACCTCCATCCCCGTCACCGCCAGGATGCGTCGCGTCCCGGAGCCGATGCTCTCCTCGCGCAGGACCTTGAAGCTGCCGATGTCGCCCGTTGCCCGCACGTGCAGGCCGCCGCAGAGCTCCATGGAGAAGTCCGGCACCGTCACCACGCGCACGACGTCGCCGTACTTCTCGTCGAACAGCGCCTTCGCCCCCAGCTCCCGCGCCTCATCCAGCGTGTGCTCCGCCGTGGAGAGGGGGACGTTCCGCAGGATCTCCCCGTTGACGATGCGCTCGACCTCCTCGATCTGCCCGTCCGTCATGGGCGTGTGGTGCGTGAAGTCGAAGCGAAGGAAGCGATCCGTCACCAGGGAGCCCGCCTGGCGGACGTGACGGCCCAGCACGCGGCCCAACGCCTCGTGCAGCAGGTGCGTTCCGGTGTGGTTGCGGCGGATGGCCTGTCGGCGCGCATCGTCCGCCTCGGCCGTCACGCTGTCCCCGACGCGGACGGAGCCTTCCGTCATCCTCACGCGGTGGACGATGACCCCGCCGTGGGGCACGGTGTTCAGGACCTCCAGGGTCGTCTCCCCGTCCCGGATGGTCCCCGTGTCGCCCACCTCGCCGCCGCGCTCCGCGTAGAAGGGCGTCTCGTCCAGCACGAGCTCAAACTCCCCATTGCCCTCGACGTGGTCCCTTCGGCCCTCCTTCGTCAGGATGGCCGTCACCTTCCCCGCGCCCATGGCGGAGGCGTAGCCCGTGAAGCGCGTCGCGCCCCCCTCGTTCTCCAGCTCCGTGTAGACGTCGCCGGCGAGGGCGCTCTTCTTCTGCTTGCTGGAGGCCCTGGCCCGGTCCCGCTGCTGCTGCATGGCGGCCTTGAAGCCCGCTTCGTCCACGGCGAAGCCCTGCTCGTCCGCCATCTCCCGCGTCAGCTCCGGCGGGAAGCCGTAGGTGTCGTAGAGCGTGAAGACCACCTCCCCCGGCACCTCCCTGCGCCCCGCCGCGGACAGGCGGGCCGTCTCGGCCTCGAAGAGGTCGGTGCCCTGCTGGAGGGTCCTCTGAAAGCGCTCCTCCTCCACGGTGATGATCTGTTCGACGGTGGGACGCTGATCGATGAGCTCGCGGTAGGGGTCGCCCATCAGGTCGATCAGGATGGGCATGTACTCGCACAGGAAGGCCCCCTCGAACCCCAGGAGCCGTCCGAAGCGCACGGCCCGGCGCAGCAGCCGGCGCAGCACGTAGCCCGGGCCGTCGTTGGCGGGCAGTACGCCGTCCGCCAGCATGAAGGCCACGGACCGGACGTGGTCCGCGATGACGCGCACGGCCATGTCGTTGCGGCCGCCCTGGCCGTATTGGATGCCGGCGCGCGCACAGGTGTGCCGGATCAGCGGCGTGAAGAGGTCCGTCTCGTAGTCCGTGTCCACGCCCTGCACCAGGGAGGCCAGCCGTTCCAGCCCCATGCCGGTGTCGATGTTCTTGTGGGGCAGGTTCGGCAGGCTTCCGTCCTTCTGCCGGTCGAACTGGGTGAACACCAGGTTCCAGATCTCAAGGTAACGGTCACAGTCACAGCCCACGCCGCAGCTCGGCTTGCCGCAGCCGTAGGCCGGGCCTCGGTCGTAGTAGATCTCGGAGCAGGGGCCGCACGGCCCCGTGTCCCCCATGAACCAGTAGTTGTTGTCCTGCCCGAAGCGGAGGATGCGGTCCTCCGGCAGGCCCGCCTGGCGGTGCCACACCTCCCAGGACTCCTCGTCGTCCTGGTAGATGGTGGCGTAGAGGCGGCTGGGGTCGAGGCCGATCCGATCCGTCAGGAACTCCCAGGCCCAGGCGATGGCCTCCTTCTTGAAGTAGCTTCCCCAGGAGAAGTTCCCCAGCATCTCGAAGAAGGTGTGGTGCCGCGCGGTGCGCCCCACGTTCTCGATGTCGTTTGTGCGCACGCACTTCTGGCTGGTGGCGATGCGGGGGTACGGCGGCTGTCGGATGCCCAGGTAGTAGGGCTTCAGGGGCACCATGCCCGCGATGGTGAAGAGCAGGGAGGGGTCGTCCGGGATCAGGGAGAAGCTGGGGCAGCGGTGCGAGCCCTTCTCCTCCCAGAACTTCAGAAACATCTCTCGAAGCTCGCGTCCAGTTCGATGCTGCATTCAAAAAACCTCTTTCCTGACGTGCGGCGCCGGGCCGCTCAAAATGATTTCAACATTATATCAAGTCCGACGGCGTTTAGGGAGGCGCGGGGCGGACGAAGCCGATCGGCCTCCGCTCCACGCCTTTCGCCCTTATTCCGTGTCTTGGCGGTTGTTTTTGCGATGGCGTTTTCTTATGGTAAAGGTTACGTTTCAAACGACGAATGGAGGGAGCGGACCTGGAATCCGAGGTGGAGGAGCGGCTACGGGGAGTTCGCCGGCTTCTGGAGGCGATGGGCAACGTCGCCGTGATGCTGTCGGGCGGCGTGGACAGCGCGCTGCTGGCGGCGCTGGCCCACGAGGCGCTGGGTCGGCACGCCATGGCCGTGACGATCGAGTCCCCGCTCCTGTCCGCCGACGAGCGGGCCGACGCCGGACGGCTGGCCGCGCAGGTGGGCATCCGACACGAGGTGCTTCCAATGGACGAGCTGGAGGACGCGGGCTTCGTCGCCAACCCGCAGGACCGGTGCTACCTCTGCAAGAGGATGCGCCTCGAGGCCGTCGTCCGCTGGGCCGCGGAGCGCGGCATCCCCTGGGTGCTGGACGGCTCCAACGCGGACGACCGGGGGGACTATCGTCCGGGGATGAAGGCGCTTGCAGAGTTCAGCTCCGTGCGGAGCCCCCTGTTGGAGGCGGGGATGACGAAGGCGGAGGTCCGCGCCGCATCGAGGGCGATGGGGCTCTTCACGTGGAACAAGCCCGCGCGCGCCTGTCTGGCCTCCCGAATCCCCTACGGGGAGCCGGTGACGGCGGAGGCGCTGAGGCGCGTGGAGGCCGCGGAGCGCTTCCTGGCGGGCATCCTGCCCCCCACGGCGCAGTTTCGCGTGCGGGCTCACGGCGACCTGGCGCGCGTCGAGGCGGAGTGCGAGGACCTTCCCCGCGTCCTGGCGCGGCGGGAGGCCGTGACGGAGGCCCTGAGGGCGGCCGGGTTCCGCTACGTGACGCTGGACCTCGCGGGCTATCGCATGGGGAGCCTGAACGAGGCGTTGGACCAGGGCACGGCGAAGGACGTTCAGGCCCCTGCCGAAACGGCGGGAGCGGTTGGGACGAAAGGAGTGTTTTGATTGCTGGAGTACGTGGACCCCTTCCTCGTGGCGGGGCTTCTCTTCTTCCTGAGCCTCGTTGCGGGCACGCTCTCGGAGCGCATCAAGATGCCGGGGCTCATCCTGTTCCTGGCCATCGGCATGCTGGCGGGGGAGAACGGGCCGGGGGGGCTGCAGTTTGACGACGCGGTGACGACGAACTCCATCGGCACCTTCGCCCTGGCCTTCATCCTGTTCTCCGGCGGATTCGACACGCAGTGGGACGACGTGCGCCCCATCGTGCGGCAGGGCCTGGTGCTCTCGACGCTCGGCGTGTTCCTGACGGCGCTCTTCATGGCCCTGCCCCTGGCCTGCCTGCCCCGCTTCTCCTTCAAGGACGCCTTCCTGCTGGGGGCGATCATCTCCTCGACGGACGCGGCCGCGGTGTTCTCCATCCTGAGGACCCAGAAGGTCGGGGTGAAGGGGAAGCTCAAGCCGCTTTTGGAGTTTGAGTCCGGCAGCAACGACCCCATGGCTGTGTTCCTCACCATCACCGCTCTGAAGTGGCTGAGCAGCGACAGCGTCCCCGTCGCCCAACTGGCCGCGAACTTCGTGGTTCAGATGGTGGCGGGCGGCGCCGTGGGCTGGATGATGGGCCGTCTGTCCTGCGCGATGATCGAGCGGCTGCGGGTGGAGAACGAGGCCCTCTATCCCGTGTGGGGCATCAGCATCGTGCTCTTCACCTTCGGCCTGGCCAACAGCGTGAACGGCAACGGCTACCTGGCCGTCTACGTCTGCGGCATCGTGATGGGGGGACAGGACTTCCTCTACAAGTACAGCCTGCAGCGCTTCCACGAGGGCTTCGCCTGGCTGATGCAGATCGTGATGTTCCTGGTGCTGGGGCTCCTGGTCAACCCCGTGGAGCTGATCAACCGGTCCGTCATCGGGCTGGGGCTCCTGGTGTCGGCCTTCCTGATGTTCGCCGCCCGGCCGGCAGCGGTGTTCCTGTGCTCCGCCTTCAGCGACAGCAGCTTTCGGGAGAAGCTCTTCGTCAGCTGGACGGGCCTGAGGGGGGCCGTGCCCATCATCCTGGCCACGTACCCCCTGACGGAGGGGCACCCCCAGGCGCGCTTCATGTTCAACCTGATCTTCTTCGTCGTGCTGACCTCCGTCATCTTGCAGGGCAAGACCCTGGCCACGGTCGCCCGGTGGCTGGGGCTGGACGCGACGGTCCGGGTCGCCCCCTCCTATCCCCTCTCCTTCGACCGAACCCCCGGCAGCGGCAGCGACGAAACGCGGGAGGTGGACATCCTGCCGGGAGCGGCGGTCATCGGCAGCACGGTGAGCGAGCTGAAGTTCCCGGAGGGCGTGACGATCCTCCTGATCAACCGCGGCTCCCGCTTCCTCATCCCCAAGGGCGGCACGCAGCTCGAGGCGGGGGACACGCTCCTGATCTTCGGCGAGCGGGCCCGGCTGTCCTCGGTGGAGCAGGCCCTGACCGAGAGGGGCGACGCCCCCCAGGACCTCCACTCGGACTCCTTCGAGTGAGCCATTCGCGGCCGTCCGGCCCGTTTTTCGCCCGTGGACTTCAGGGGTGGATGCGGTATACTTCTGAGGTCTGGCCGGCGGCGGGCCGCCGCTTTTTGGCGCTGAAATTTTAGACGATCAGGGGATGGAAATGAACGCTTTTCTGGAGTTTATAAAGGACCTCTTGACGCTGCGAACCACGTGGATCGATAAGGGGCAGGGCCGCTGGGTGGCGCGGCGTCGGATGCATCCGCTGATGCGGCTCATCGTGTTCTGCGGCGCGGCGGCGGCGGTGGCCGTCCTGGGGGCGGAGTTCCTCCGCAGCGGGCCTGTGGCCGTCCCTGAGGCGGGGGTTCCCCTGAGCGCTCCTCTCGATTCTCCGAACGTTCCCGTCCTCATCGTGGACGAGGCGTCCGGCGTCGCGAGTTCGGAGCCGCTGGCCGTATTGCCGGAGCTGGAGGAGCCGGAGGACGAGGTTCCCCAAGTAACGGAGCCGGCACCGACCAGCGCGCCGCAGCCGCCCCGCGGCGCGGGGAAGTACTGGATCCTCATCAACAAGGGGCAGTACCGGCTGTCCCTCTATCGGGGGCGGGACCTGGTGAAGACCTACAACGTCGCGATCGGCAAGAACCCCGGAAACAAGCGCCGCGTTGGGGACAACCGTACGCCGGAGGGGCAGTTCCGCGTCCTGTCCATCGAGAACGCCTCGGCCTGGAAGCACGACTTCGGCGACGGCAAGGGCGAGATCGCGGGGGCCTACGGCCCCTGGTTCATCCGGCTGGACACGGGGGGCTGGAAGGGCATCGGCATCCACGGCACCCACGCTCCGGACTCCCTGGGGACCATGGCCTCCGAGGGTTGCATCCGCATGAACAACGACGAGATTCAGGACCTCAAAAACTACGCCTACCGCAACATGATCGTCAGGATAGAAAAATGACCGCGGCGGCGGGCGCGACCCTCGACTTCGGCGAGGGGCTGTTCCTGATCGACCTGCCTCAGGGGATGCCGGGCTTCCGGCAGTTCATCGCCTCCTGGTTCTTCGTGGACGCCCTGGGACGGCGCGTCGTCGTGGACCCCGGCCCGGCGAGCACGATCCCCCTCCTGAACGGGGCGCTGGAGCGCCTGACGGAGGACGTGGACCTCGTGCTGCTGACCCACATCCACCTGGACCATGCGGGGGGTGTCGGCGCCTTCTGCCGACGGTGGCCTCATGCCGGCGTGCTGGCCCATCCCCGCGCCTTCGCCCACCTGCGGAGGCCGGACCGGCTGTGGAGCGCCTCGGTGAGGACGCTGGGGAACGTGGCCTTGGCCTACGGCGAGCCGGAGCCGCTGGCGGCCCCGCTCCTTTCGGAGGACCCCGATGGCCTGATCGAGGTCCTCCCGACCCCAGGCCACGCCCCTCACCACGTGGCCCTGCGAACGCGGCCCAGGGAGGGCAGCCCCCTTTTCTTTATCGGTGAGGCCGCGGGGCTGACGCTGCCCTCCGGGGACGGCGCGCTGTGGCTGCGCCCCACCACCCCGCCGCGCTTTGACGCCGCCGCCGCGCTGTCGTCGCTGGACCACGCCGCGGCGGCCCTGCACGGGGACGAGCGCCTCTGCTACGCGCACTGGGGGCTGTCGGAAGACCCCACAGGACGCCTGTCTCTGGCGCGGGAGCAGACGGAACGCTGGCTCAAGCTCATCGGGACGATGCTGGACCGGAGGCCGGAGGAGGTCGTGGAGTGTCTGTTGAGGCGCGACCCACTGCTTCAGGCCCGACTGGACGAGGACCTGATGGAACGGGAACGGCGGTTCATGGCCAACAGCGTGCAGGGCTTCATGGGGTTCCTGAACGAGTCGGGGTGCGAGACGACCGCCCCTGATGGGGTGCAGCGGACGCTTGTTGACAGGCCCCGTGCGGAGGGGTATAATTCTTCTTGCTGAAATTCCACGATAGCTCAATCGGCAGAGCGGGTGGCTGTTAACCACTAGGTTCCAGGTTCGAGTCCTGGTCGTGGAGCCATTTTTTGTATACGATGAACGTTGACTATAGAAAGGAGCCGGCCAGGACCGGCTCCTTTGTTGTAGGAGGCTGTGGGTGCAAGAGCGAGTTGACGTATTGCAGAAAGTCTGACTTGGACCTTTTTAGGAGGGGTGCTTTTCGATGAATTTGTTGTTGGAGGGGCTCATGGCCATCACGGCGAAGCAGGCCGCGATGTACGTGGTGGGCGGGGCGCTGATCTGGCTCGCCATCAAGAAGGAGTATGAACCGACCCTGCTGCTTCCGCTGGGCTTTGGGGCCATCCTGGTGAACCTGCCGCTGTCCGGCGTGGTGAATCAGTCCATGGCGGGCATTGGGGAAACGGCAGGGATCATTCAGTGGCTGTTTGAAACGGCGATCAGCGCCTCCGAGGCGCTGCCGATCCTGCTCTTTATCGGCATCGGGGCCATGATCGACTTCGGGCCTCTGTTGGCGCAGCCCGTGCTCTTCCTGTTCGGTGCGGCAGCGCAGTTCGGCATCTTCGTGGCCATCAGCCTGGCCACGCTCCTCGGCTTCGACCTGAAAGACGCTGCCTCCATCGGCATCATCGGCGCGGCGGACGGCCCGACCTCCATCCTCGTGGCTCAGATCATGCACTCCAGCTACATAGGCGCCATCGCGGTGGCCGCCTACTCTTACATGGCGCTGGTGCCCATCATCCAGCCCCTGGCCATTCGGCTGGTCACCACGAAGAAGGAGCGGCGCATCCGTATGGCCTACACGCCGGGCAGCGTGACCCGGCGCACGCGCATCCTGTTCCCCATCTTCGTGACGTTCATCGTCGGGCTCATCGCCCCTGCGTCGGTGGCGCTGGTGGGCTTTTTGATGTTCGGCAACCTGGTGCGCGAGTGCGGCGTGCTGAATACGCTGTCCCGAACGGCGCAGGACGAGTTCTCCAACCTCATCACGCTGCTCCTGGGCATCACGATCTCCTTCAGCATGAAGGCGGAGGCCTTCGTGCGGACGGACACGCTCCTCATCCTGCTCATCGGGCTTGCGGCCTTCGTGTTCGACACGATCGGCGGCGTGGTCTTCGCCAAGGTGCTGAACCTCTTCCTCAAGCAGAAGGTCAATCCCATGATCGGCGCGGCTGGAATCTCCGCCTTCCCCATGTCCTCCCGCGTGGTGCAGAGGATGGCCGCGGAGGAGGAGAAGGGCAACATCCTGCTGATGCACGCGGTGGGCGCCAACGTGTCCGGCCAGATCGCTTCGGTGGTTGCGGGCGGACTGGTCATCAGCCTGGTCACCCAGTACCTGTAAGGAGGCGAAGCGTCATGAGTCCCGAGGTCGTGCAGAACTTCATCGTCTCCCTCAAGATCATGGGGCAGGGGATGGAGGGCATCTTCGTCGTCATCGTCCTCATCAGCCTCGTGGTGTGGGCCATGGGCCGGATTCGATAGGGCCGGAGAGGACGAAACAGCGGGCGGGGGACTGGCTCCCCCGCCCGACCTTTTTGTTGAGCGTTCCGACGGCGGCCCGTTACCGGGCTTCGCCACCCACCGGCTTGTAGTCCTTGAGCGCCTGACGGCCGATGGCGTCCGCGGCGAAGATGGCGGCCGACACCTTCTCCGGCGTGACCTCGAAGGGCATGTTGTGCAGCGTGTCGTTGGGCGCGCAGGCGGCTGTGGCGACGCTCATGATCTTCTCCGGCGTCGGGTCTTCGATGCCCAACTGTTTCATCGTCACGGGCAGACCGACGGCCACGCAGAAGCGCAGAACGGCCTGAAGCTCCTCCTGTGGGATGTCCTCCAGCACCAGCTGCGTCAGCGTGCCGAAGGCGACCTTTTCGCCGTGGTACATGTGGTGGCACTCCGGCAGGATGGTGAAGCCGTTGTGGATGGCGTGGGCGCCGGCGAGGCCACCGCTCTCGAACCCGATGCCTGACAGCAGGGTGTTGGCCTCGATGATCTTCTCCACGGCCTCCGTGCAGGCGTGGGCCTCCAGGGCCAGCTTAGCCTTGACGCCCTCCGCCATCAGCGTGTCGAAGCACAGCTTCGCGACGGCCATGGCCGCGCCGCCCGTCTTGCCGCCGGCGCAGGTGACGGCGCCGGACCTCATGCAGGCGCGGGCCTCAAAGTAGGTGGCCAGGGCGTCGCCGATGCCGGAAACCGTCAGGCGCACTGGGGACTTCGAGATGATGTCCGTGTCCATGATGACGACGTTGGGGTTGGCCCTGAAGAACTCGTACTCCTCGAACTTGCCGTCGTCGGTGTAGATGACGGAGAGGGCGCTGCAGGGCGCGTCCGTGGCGGCGATGGTGGGGCAGATGACCACAGGGGCTCCCGCCTGATTGGCCACGGACTTGGCCGTGTCGAATATCTTGCCGCCTCCGACGCCCACCACGATGTCGCAGCCGGACCCCTTCACGACGGCCGCGATGCGGTTGATCTCCTTCCGGGAGCACTCGCCATTGAAGATCTCAAACTGACAGCTGGCCTTTGAGGCCTTGAAGCTCGCCTCGATCTCGGCGCCGCTCCGCTTCTTCCCGCCCTGGCTGACGAGCACCAGGGCCTTCGAGCCCAGGTTCGCCGTGTACTCGCCGACCTTCTTCATCTCTCCCGCTCCCTGAATATAGCGGTTCGGGCTGATAAAAATTCGTGCCATGTCAATACCCCCCATGAATAAAAAAAACTTGAACGATCGTTCACCTTGATGACGCTTTACTGAGCCGGTGGCTTCATTATAGCATGGTCGGGACGGGGTCCTAGGGTGATCCCGGCGGCCAACTCAAACGAATTCAATATCTTTCAGGGTTGACGTCGTTCGCGGGCTCGCGGGCGGTGTATTCGTACAGGCCGCCGTTCTTGAGGAGCGGCCCTGTGTTCCCCTTAGTGAGCTGCCGTCGCCCTGTGGTCGTCCACGGTCGCGCCCTCCGCCGTCCCGCTCAGGACGAGCGCGCGGGCGGAGAGGCCGTGCCGGGCGAAGGCGGCGCACATGGCCGAGGCGACGGGCTCTGTCGGCCCGCGGGTCAGCGCGATCATCGTGGGGCCCGATCCGCTGATGAAGGCCGCGACGCAGTCCGGCTGGCGGCGTGCCTCCTCCAGGACCTCCGCGCCGCCAGGGATCAGGTCCGCGCGGTAGGGCTGGTGCAGCCGGTCCTCCGAGGCAAAGGGCAGGACGTCCCAGCGCCCCGTGGCCCATGCGGCGGCGAGGAGGGCCGCCCGGCTGACGTTGAGGACCGCATGCCGAAAGGGCACCTCGCCGGGCAGGATCGCGCGCGCCAACTCCGTGCTGACCTCGCAGTCCGGGACGACAGCGACCGCCTGCAGGTCCTGCGGCAGGGGCGGCAGACGGACGCAGCACAGGCGCTCCCCGTCCCAGGAGGAAACCGTCATGCCGCCCACGGCGCAGGGCACGACGTTGTCTGGATGCCCCTCGATGACCGTCATAAGGCGCAGGGCCTCGTCCTGGGGCGCACGGGCGTCCGTCAGGAGGTTGGCCAGCATCACGCCCGCCACCACGGCCGTCGAGGAGCTGCCCAGACCCCGCCGGAGGGGGATGACGTTGTGGCTCTCCAGGACGAATCCCCGACGCGGGACGCCCCACTCGCCGCAGGCGCGGCAGTAGCTTTTGACGAGCAGGTTCTTCTCCACGTCGCCCAGCTCCTGCGCGCCCTCCCCCGTCACGCGGACCGTGAAGCGCCCCTCCGGCAGGACGTCCGTCACGCTGAAGCGGTTGTGGAGGGACAGAGCCATGCCGAAGGTGTCGAAGCCCGGTCCCATGTTCGCCGTCGTCGCCGGGACCTTCAGGACGACGACGGGTTCCGCGTCCTGCCTCATGAGCGGCCCGCCAGGACCTTCAGCAGCTCCTCGGGTGAGTCGCCGATCTCGATGGGGCGCCCCACCTGTCCCATGGCGGTGTCCGGGTCCTTCAGGCCGTTGCCCGTCAGGACCATCGTCACGGTGATGCCCTCTGGCAGACGGCCCTGTCCCTTGAGCTTGACGAGGCCCGCCAGCGGGGCGCAGGATGCGGGCTCCGCGAAGACGCCGCCCTCGCTGGCCAGGAGCCGCTGGGCGCTCAAAATCTCCTCGTCGGACACGGCGTTGAACTCGCCGCCCGACTCCTGCACGGCGGCCCGCGCTAGGTGCGCGCTGACGGGGTTCCCGATGCGGATGGCCGTGGCGACCGTTTCCGGTTCGGGGCAGGGTTTGCCTGTCACGAGCGGCGCGGCCCCCTCGGCCTGGAAGCCCATCATCCGGGGGAGGTTCGGTATCTTTCCCAGCTTGTGGTACTCCGAGTAGCCCGCCCAGTAGGCGCTGATGTTCCCCGCGTTCCCCACCGGTATGGCGTGCCAGTCCGGCGCGCGGCCCCCCAGTGCCTCGCAGACCTCCCAGGCCCCCGACCGTTGTCCGATGAGGCGATAGGGGTTCACGGAGTTCACCATGGCGCAGCCGCTCTCCTCCGCGCCCTGGCGGGCCAGCTCAAGGGCCCGGTCGAAGTTGCCGCGCACGGCGATGACCGTGGCCCCATACATCAGCGCCTGCGCCAGCTTCCCCATCGCCACCTTGCCCGCGGGCAGCAGGACGTAGCAGGGGATGCCCACGGAGGCCGCGTAGGCGGCGGCCGAGGCCGAGGTGTTGCCCGTTGAGGCGCAGATCAGGGCCCGCCGCCCCTCCTCCAGCGCCTTGGCCACGGCCAGCACCATGCCCCGGTCCTTGAAGGACCCCGATGGGTTGCAGCCCTCAAACTTTCCGTAGAGCTTCACTCCGAGCCGGTCCCCGATGCGGGGCAGCGGGATCAGCGGCGTGCTGCCCTCCTCCAGGTTGACCTGCGGCGTGGACGGCGTGATGGGGAGAAGTTCCCCGTATCGCTTTAGAACACCCATGAACGATCAGTCCTCCTCTTGGGCCTGAGCGGACCTTCTGGCTCAAGCTCTTTTCAGGAATTATACGCGATGATGGGCGCATTGGGGGATTTCTTGAGGGTTTATGAGGATGAAATCTTAGGGGAAACGGCAGGTAGAGCCAAAAATTGCAGTAACAAGGAGAGCGCCAGGCAGGTTGGACCTTATTCAAGCCGGCCAATTCAGCGAGCACACAAGCGTTGGCGTGCTCCCCATCACAAGCACGATTGTCGCGGCACCATTTCTACCATCTGCTATTCACGCGAATACTTACCCAGAAGACGCTTTCAGCACAACTGCGTTTGATCGGACGCGGGGTAGACGCATTTGCTGGATTTTCTGCCGTAAGATAGAATGAAAGCGGATAAAGACGGAATGCCGTTAAGACGGGCGGCGAAAAAAACACGTTTGATTATGAAATCCAGGGGGAGCGGAGACCATGATAGAGGATGCATCGACACAAGAAAGGCGCAGCCTCAACAGGCTGAACGACCGGCTGTTCAAGTACATTTTTGCATCGAGGCAGCACAAGGCGAACCTGATACGTTTTCTGAACGACGTCCTGGACGACCCCGAGAGGGTTATCGCCGACATCGAGTACATCGACAGGGAGTTGGACCAGCCCATCCTTCGGGGGAAGGGAACGCGCTTCGACGTAAGGGCGAAGACGTCCGACGGACGCCTTTTTCAGGTTGAGGTTCAGATTCGGGATGAGAACGATTTTCTCAAACGCTGCCTCTTTTACACCTGTGCGAACTACACCTCGCAGATCGTCGTCGGCGAGCCCTATGGGCAGTTGGGTGAGGTTGTGTTCATTGCCGTGCTGGACTTCGATGCGTTTCCCGATAAGCCGGATGCCTACCACTCCGTTCAGCGGATGATGGACGTGGAGACCCACAAGTGCTACTGCAGCGGGGTTGAGATGCACTTTCTGGAGCTCCCGAAGATGAGGAAGCTGGGGAGGGGGAAATCCCCTGATAGGATGACGGGACTGGAGAGGATGTTGATGTACATGGGTACGGTGGGAGAGACCGAGGCTTTGAACGAGATTGCGGCATACGACCCCGACATCAGGAGGATATTGAACATGGAGGAGGCGTTTGTCAAGACGCCCGACCTGTGGGTGAATTACCTGATACAGGAGAGGGAACAGTCCGATTGGGATAACTACGTGAGGAGCCGAGAAGCCAAGAGCGAGGCCAGAGGCGAGGCGCGGGGTGAGGCCAGAGGTGAGGCGAAGGGCAGGGCTGAAATCGCTCGGAACCTGATTCGGATGGGTTTGGACCTGGATAAGATTGCCCAGGCGACCGGCCTGCCCATGGACGAGGTCGAGGCGTTGAAAGCGGAAATCGTTTAGGGACCTTAAGCACCTGGCATACGCAGCAGGGTACAATATTATTTTACGATGAAGATGTTGTACAAAACGGTGTGTCTGGTGATAGCGACGCTGCTCCTACCTCGGCGGCGGCGATGGAATCCCCCCTGGCCGGCGGGAGGACCCTCAGCGGGGCAGGCCTGAAGCTGGAGTTCAAGAGCGAGGGAGGGACGGCCCTCTTCTCCCACACGGAGCCGCTGCAATTGCACAACATCCTGTTTTTTGCGGATATCCCCGCCTTGAAGAGGGCCCCATGGTTCGTCAAGAATCATGGGCCGGTGGACGAACGGCGGCACGCCCTGTTCATCCTGCCCGCCTTCGGGAGCCTCCAGGACGGCGATTACCTCCTGATTCAGGCCGACGAGGCGGACCTTGAGGTCAAGGCCCCCGCCGATGCTCTGAAGAGCGTCAAGAGGGTGGATTCCTCGGTCGTCCCGGAGCTTCAGGTTCCTTGAGGAACGGAGGAAACGCGCCGCTGCATTGGGTGGGCGCGTCGTTGTGGCGTTCCCCCGTGGGCTGTGTTATAATTTCAAAGCTATTGTGGTTAAACCACCGTGGATAACGGTTTGTCTATTTGAGGAGGCGTTTTTTCGTGAAAAAGGGAACCTTTCAGCCGCATGTGAAACCGCGCAAGAGGAAGATCGGCTTTCTCGCCCGTTCGGCCTCGCCGTCGGGGCGCAAGATCCTTCGCAACAGAAGGCGCAAGGGCCGCAAGTGCCTGACCATGGCGTAACTCTCAAGAAGGGGTGGGAGTTTGACCTCATTTTCCGCACCGGTCTTCGCGTTCAGGGAGAGCTGGTGCGGTTGTTGTTTTTGAGGATGTCGGGCGGAGGGCTGCGCGTCGGCTACGCCGTCGGCAGGCGCCAGGGAAGGGCTCACGTTCGGGTCCGCGGGCGCCGCATCCTGCGGGAGGCCTTTCGCCGACTGAGCCCGTGGGTCGTGCCGGACGTGGCACTCGTCCTCTCTCTGAGGGAGAGGGGACTCGCCTCCGACGCCCGAAGGGTGTTCAAGGACATGGCCGCCCTCTTCAGGAGGCGCGGCCTTTTGACGGATGCGTGGAAGGCGCCGGATGACGCGGACTGGAACGCCCCGATCGAAAGAGGTGCCTGAGGGGCGGCGTCCCACGCCGGCGGCGGCGCTCGCCATGCTGCTGGTGCGGGGCTACCAGGTCCTCATCTCCCCCCTGCTGGGCAGGAACTGCCGCTTCTACCCCACCTGCTCGCAGTACGCGCTCATCGCGCTGAGGGACTGGGGGCTCTTTCGGGGCGGGTGGCTGACGCTGAGGCGCCTCCTGAGGTGTGGCCCCTGGAGCGAGGGCGGCTACGACCCGCCCCCAAAGCGGCCCCGCGGCGAGGGCGGAGGGGCCGGCGCGGACGACAATTTTTGTGACTAGGGATGGTGGACTTATTGGGTTATCTGTGGGATCAGGCTCAAACCTTTATGATGTGGCTGCTGGAAACCCTGTACGGGGTGACGAACTCCTGGGGGCTGGCGATCATCCTCCTGACGGTCATCGTGCGCATCGCCATGCACCCGCTGACGCAGAAGCAGATGGTCAGCATGCAGCGGATGCAGAAGCTCCAGCCCAGGATCAAGGTGCTTCAGAATAAATACGGAGATGACAAGGAAACGCTGAACCGGGAGATGATGGCCCTCTACAAGGAGGAAAAGGTCAGCCCCGCCGCAGGGTGTCTGCCCCTCCTGATCCAGCTCCCCATCTTCATCCTGCTCTACCGCGTGCTCTACAACAACGATTTTGCGGGGGCCACGTTCCTGACGGTCCACCTCGACGGATCGGTCCTCACGACGATGGCCGACGCGCTGAACCTGGTGGACAAGGCGGGCGTCCCGATCCCTCGCGATCAGCTGGGGGCCGTCATGGTCTTTTTCTCCTCCTTCACCAACCTTCCCCTCCTCTTCTCGAACATCGGCATGTGGCTGCCCAACATGATCCTGCTGATCCTGATCGCTTTCCTGACGTGGTATCAACAGCACCTCAGCTCCGCGGGGAACCCGCAGATGGCCATGATGAGCTGGTTCATGCCGCTGTTCCTGACGTTCATCTGCATCGGCCTGCAGGGCGGCGTCCTGCTCTACTGGGGCGTGTCCTCCCTGATGGGCGTGGTGCATCAGCTGCGCGTCATGCGCAAGACGGACGAGGAGATGCGGCAGAAGCCCGTCCTGCTCCAGGAGAAGCCGGCGAAGGAGAAGCCCCTGTCCTGAGCGCGTCTTTGGCAAGCCTCCGCCCGCCGCCTGACGGGCGCCTTTGCCTTTTGCCACGAAGGTCCCGCGAACGATCCCATGGACGTGCGGGGCGTTTGAGAGAGAGGTGTGTTTCATGGCATTTGAGTTGAGAGAGGACAGGAAGGAGCGCCCGGAGCCTGCGGAGAGGAAGCTGCAGTTCGACGTGAACGCCGTCGAGGAGGCGCTGGACGCCGCGTCGCAGGAGTGGGGACTGCCCCGCGAGCTTCTTCGGGCCGAGGTGGTCGGCTCCGAGCGCGGCTTTCTGGGCCTCTTTGGGAACAGGCTGAAGGTCGAGGTGACCCCGACGGGGGACCTGCTGGGGCTGAAGGGAGCTGCCTTCCTGAACGATCTCATGGGGCGGATGGACCTCGACGCTCAGGCCTCCCTGACGGAGGACGGCACGATCGACATCGAGGGGCCGGACGCGATGGATTGCGTCGTGGGACGGTACGGCGATGCCCTGAAGGCCATGGAGTATCTTCTGAACCTCGCCCTGCGCGACCCCTCCCTGGAGCCGCGCGTCCGGGTGGACAGCTGCGGCTACCGCGAGAGGCGCACCCGCAGCCTGGAGCGCCTGGCGGAGGCCACGGCACGGCAGGTGGCGGAGTACGGCCGCCCCGTCCGACTGGACCCCATGCTGAGCTGGGAGCGCTGGGTCATCCACACGACGCTGCACGACAACCAGGACGTGCGCACGGAGTCCGTCGGCGAGCCGCCGATGCGGAAGGTCGTCGTGCTGCCCCGGTTCGATGCCTCAGAGAGCATGGGCCGCCGGTATCCCAGCCATTCCCGCCCGCCGCGCCGCCGGCCCTATTGACATGCATCCGGTCCTCTTTCGGCTGGGAAGCCTTCAGATCGACACCTACAGCGTGCTCTGGTTCCTGGCCCTGTCCCTCGCGATCCTGTGGAGCGTCCGGCGCTTCCCCCTCTACGGCGTGGACGACGGGGCCGGGCGGCACGTCATCGGTTGGTCGTTCCTGTGGATGCTCTTCGGGGCCCGCGCCATGGAGTACCTGCGGAACGCCCAGGATTACATCGCCGACCCCTCCCTCTTCCTGGACTTGAAGCACGGCGAGCTCTCGGAGGTCGGCGCGTTTCTCGGCGCGTTCCTCGCCGCCCTGGTGCTCTGTCGGCGCAATCCGAAGGCCCCCTTTCAGTCGCTGTGCGGCGTGGTCGCCCTGCCTGCGGCGCTGACCATGCTGGTGGGGCGATGGGGGTGCTTCTTCAACGGCTGCTGCGTCGGCATCGCGTCGAAGTGCGCCCTGGCCCTGCACTTCCCCAGGGACCCGATCGGCGTGGCACGGCACCCCACGCAGCTCTATTACTCGGCCGCCGCCGCCACGATGCTCCTGGTGCTCTACCTCGTCGAACGTACCCTCATCCGGCGCGTCCTCTCGAGGGGGGAGGACCTCCGGGAGAGCGCGGGGGCCCGGGGTGGTGCCGTCACCTCCATCGGCCTGATGCTCTACGCCGCGATGCGGCTCTCCGTGGACGTCCTGCGGGCCGACGCGCCGGCCGACGGCCTGTCCCCCTCGCACTGGATCCTCCTGGCGGCGCTGCCCCTGGAGCTTGTGTGGCTGTGGCGGTCGCTCCGAGAGCTGAAGCAGGATGACCGTCGGGCGTGAGGGGCCGGCACGGCGGATTGGTGCGGACGAGGCTCCGTAAAATCGTTGTATCAGACGCTTTTAACGCCTTTTTCGGATGGCCCCGTCCGTAGAAAACTCCATGAAGGATTGGCCCCACGGGACTACAATGACCTCATCATCGATCGAGGCGTTGTGGTCCCTTTTTCATTCCCCTCGCCTCGCACATTCTGGAGGTGCTCTTTTGATCATGAAGAATGGTTTCAGGTTTAAGAAGTCCATGGCGCTCCTGCTGGCCTGCGCGCTGGCCCTTGGGGCGGCGGGCGCCGTCCCGGCTCTGGCCATGTCCTCCCAGGCCGCGAACCCCATCGTCACCATCGTCAAGGACACGTCCCCCGCCGTGGTGAACATCGACGTCGAGGCCGTGAGCAAGCGCAGGGTGTCCCCCTTCCCCTTCGGGGACGACCCCATCTTCCGCCAGTTCTTCGGCGACGCCTTTAAGGAGTACACCCGCTCCGTGCCCATGAAGGGGCGCGGGTCCGGCTTCATCGTCACGAAGGACGGCCAGATCCTGACGAACAACCACGTCGTGGAGGGTGCGGACAAGATCACCGTGACGCTGGCGGACGGCAAGACCTACAGGGCCAGGGTGCTGGGCAAGGACCCCACCTTTGACCTGGCGGTCATCAAGATCGAGCCGAAGGGAAACCTGCCCACCCTCGACCTTGGGGACTCCGACGCCGTGGAGGTGGGGGAGTGGGTCGTGGCCATCGGCAACCCCTACGGTTTCGAGCACTCCGTCACGGCGGGTGTCATCTCCGCCAAGAACAGGAGCATCCACGCCGAGGACGTCAACTTCGACGGACTGCTCCAGACGGACGCGGCCATCAACCCCGGAAACAGCGGCGGCCCCCTGCTGAACATGGACGGGCGCGTGGTGGGCATCAACGCGGCCATCGTGCCCTACGCTCAGGGCATGGGGTTTGCCATCCCCGTCAACATGGCGAAGGCCATCATGGACGACCTGGTGTCCTATGGCAAGGTGAAGCGCGGCTGGCTGGGCGTGGCGGTGCAGAAGCTGACGCCTGAGATCGCCAGGGCCTACGGCGTCGATGCGGAGAACGGCGCGATCATCAGCGACGTGTTCCCGGACTCCGCGGCGGCGAAGGCCGGCGTGAAGCGCGGCGACGTGGTGGTGAAGCTGAACGGCAAGGACGTGGAGGACGCCAACGCCTTCGTGCAGAGCGTTCGCACCCTGTCCCCCGGCGCGACGGCAGAGCTGGGGATCGTCCGCAGCGGCAGGAACCTCACCCTGAAGGTGACGCTGGACCAGCGTCCCGATTCGGCGGACGGCCGATCCGGCGGCCGCGGAAGCTCTCAGAGCTCCAGCGACGTCCTGAGGGAAGTGGGCCTCGAGGTGGCGCCCCTGACGAACGCGCTCCGCAGGGAGTACCGCCTTGACAAGGACGCGGAGGGACTGGTGATCGTGGGCGTGGCTCAAAACTCCATGGCCCAGAACGCCGGCATCCGTGAGGGCGACCTGCTGATTCAGGTGAACGGGCGCAACGTCGCGGACCTCAGCGACCTCAAGGGTGCCGTGAACGGGGACGGCAAGTCCGTCGTCCTGATGGTGGGGCGGGACGGGCAGACGTTCATCGTCTCCCTGAGCAGTGAAGATTGATGGCGCGTCGTCTGAGCTCCGACTCCCGAGGCGGCGATCGAGGCGGACCGGCATGGCCCGCCTCGCCATCGTTCAGCACTTCCCTGGAAAAGGCACGATGTCGGCCCATGAGGGGAAGCGGCGAGTTTGGGACAAGCACTGGCAAAACACTGGCAAGGCACTGACAAATCATGAATGGAGGCGCTTGCGTATGCTGCAGTTTGCGATGTACTTTTTCGGGGCGGCGAAGGTCGCTGCGTTCTGCCTGTTCTCCCTGGCGTGTCTGACGGCGGCGGAGAACGTGGCCGTGGCGGGGACCAACGAGGCCAAGGAAACGCCCCCCACCCTCTCGGCCGCCCGCGCCGTTGACGGGTTTGCCCTCCGCGCGGCGGCGGAGTTTCGGAAGTCGAGCGGGGACTTCTTCTTCTCCCCCTACAGCATCCTGTCCGTGCTGGGGATGGCCTACGAGGGCTCCGCGGGCGTAACCCGCGAGGCGATGGCAAAGGCGCTCTCCCTGGACGATGGCTTTCATGCGTCCCTTGGGGCCCTGTCCGCCGGTCTGCGGGAGCGGATGGACGGGCAGGATGAGCAGCCGGTCCTGAACGACGCCAACCGCCTGTGGCTGATGAAGGGGCTGGCGCCCCGGAGCGGGTTCAGCGACGTGCTGAGTCGGGACTACGGCGGAGCGGCGGAGGAACTGGACTTCAAGGACGCGCCGGAGGAGGCCAGACAGAGGATCAACGGCTGGGTGTCCGACAGGACGAAGGGCCGCATCAAGGACCTGATCCTCGATGTGGCGAAAGATACGCGCATGATCCTGACGAACGCCGTGTACTTCAAGGGACGGTGGCTCCAGCCCTTCAGTCCCGAGCTCACGGTTCCTGAACCCTTCTACGTCACGGAGACGGAGTCGAAGGACGTCCCCATGATGAAGGAGGACAGGGAGTCCCTCTATGCGGATGTGGAGGGTGTGAAGCTCCTGAAACTGTCCTATGGCGGGTCCGCCAGCATGTTGCTGGCCCTGCCGAAGCAGGGTGCGATGGACGAGCTGCTGAAGGACCTTGCCCATCGCGACGGGCTTGACCTCATCCGCCGCTGGCAGGCCTCCATGACCAAGCACCAGGTGGACGTGTGGCTGCCCAAGTTCAAGATGGAGGAACGGTACGAGCTGAAGGAGCTCCTGACGACGTTGGGGATGGGACAGGCCTTCTCGGATGCCGCGGACTTCTCCGCCATGACGGAGGATAAAGAGCCGATCTGCATCGGCAGCGTCGTGCACAAGACGTTCCTGGAGGTGGACGAGGAGGGGGCCGAGGCCGCGGCGGCCACGGGCATGGCGATGGTCTACGCCACGGCCCTGCCCTCGCAGGACCCGCCGCGTGCGGAGTTCCACGCCGACCGGCCCTTCCTGTTCTTCATCCTGGACGACGCGACGGGAGCGATCCTCTTCATGGGGACCCAGAGCTTTCAGTGACCCGTCAAGAGATTGGACTTGGAATCGTAGAGAGAGCCCCCCTAAGGGGGGCTCTCTCGTCTTCAGCGGTGGAAGAGCACGCTGGGCAGTGGGGGCAGGGCGAATGCAGGGCCTGGAGCGAAGTGCCCCGTTTCCCTCAGCCCCTGCTGCAGGGCCGCCTTGAGGCCCTCCTCTCCGCCCGCGATGTCGCCCGCCGCGTAGGCGGCGAGGAGGGCGTTCGTCGCGAGCGCGCCCCCCGTGTCGAGGGTCACGGTTTCGGCGCGGATGAGGTCCGCCTTGATCTGGTTCCACAGGGCCGAGCGGCTGCCGCCCTCCGTGACGATGATGCGGTCCACCGGCGTACCCGCAGCACGGCAGCGGTCCGCGATCTCGCCGTACTCTCCCGCGATGGCCTCCAGCACCGCGCGCCACAGCACAGACTGATCCGTGTCCATCGTCATGTTGAGGAAGCAGCCGTGGACTTCCTCGCAGCCCTTCGGGCCACCCGTCAGCCACGGCAGGAAGCGCACGCCGTTGGCGCCTGCGGGCACGCCTGCTGCCCCCTGGCTCAGGCGGTCGTAGCAGCCGTCGTCGTCGGGCTGACCGCAGACGTTGTCCCGGAACCAGCGCAGCGCCAGCCCTCCCGTCCGCACGAAGCCCCAATAGAAGTACGTGTCCGGCAGGGTTGCGCTGTTGAAGATGAGGTTGTTGCCGCTTCGGCTGAGGTCCGGCACGATGCCGGCCGTGGAGATGCAGAACATGGAGCAGGTGCCCGCCACGTCCACGGCGTGCCCCGGTGCGAACACGCCGCAGCCCAGGAGCGACTGCATGGTGTCGCCCGCTCCGGCGCATACGGGAAGCCCCGGGGGGAAGCCCGTCCGCGCTGCGGCCTCCTCCGAGAGCCCTCCAACGATGTCCCAAGGGCGCACGATGCGGGGCAGAAGGGAGGGGGAGATGCCGAGGAGATCGAGCTGCTCTGGCGACCAGCGTTTCTCCGTGACGTCGTAGCCGAGGCCCCAGCCTGAGAGGGTCCCCCAGTCGATGAAGGCGTCCGACGCGCCGAGCCCCGCCAGGTTCAGCAGGATGTAGGGGGCGTTGTGCATGAGCTTTCGCACGCGGCCGCGGGACGGCGCGTTCTTCAGCAGCCATCGCGCGTGCAGGGCGGGAAAGAGGCACAGCGGGTCTGGATTGCCCGTTTCGCGGGCCCAGAGGTCCGTTCCCAACGCCGCCAGAGCTGCCGCGTCCTCCTGCGTGCGGGAGTCCAGGTAGTTGATGTAGGGCGTGACGGCGCGGCCCGCCTCGTCCACCCCGGCTATGCCGCAGATGATGCCGTCGCCCATCACGGCCCTTACGGACGCAGGGTCAAGCCCCTTTCGGCCCATCTGCTCCGCGCAGTCCTTCATGCCGGCGAGGGTCAGTTGAAAGTACTCCTCGACGTCCATCTCCACCCAGCCGGGATGCGGGTAGAAGAGCGTCGTGGGGTTGACGGCCTTCGCGACGCACTCGCCCTCCGCGCTGTACACCGCGACCTTGACGCTCTGCGTCCCCGCGTCGAAACAAAGATAATGATTCATTCCGGATGTCCCTTCGTCGTCTTTTGAAACCCTGCTCACCCGGCTCAAGAGCGTGTCGCCGGCGCATTAAGAAAAGGAAGGGGGCCGGCCCGATGCGCAGCCCCCTGATCGTTCCTATGGCGAGCTATTCCTTCTGTGCGGGGCGCATGAAGATGAACTCGTAACCGTATTGGCCCGTGGTGCTGTCCTGAGTGCGTCGGGAGCCGACGATCTTCCAGCCCGCCTTGCCGCGCTCGTCCATGCCGGCCGTGATGCGGTCGTCCAGCAGAAAGTCGATGGCGTACTCATACCGCTCGTCCTGTTGGAGCGCCCCGGCGGACGCTGCAGCCTTCGCCCCGGGGGTACGGTCCGCGCGGAGGATCGTCGTCAGGCCCCGCAACTGCAGCCAGCACAGGACCACCGCGGCAAGCAGCAGGAAGGTCAGAAGCGGCAGCAGAACCCCGCCACGCGGCCTTGCAGCCCCCTCTTGGGCGACGGGCTCCTCCTTGCGCGCCAAAAGCTTATCCTTCAGACCCATTGCTGTATCCTCCTCCGTTGTCTCAGTGGCCCCTGCGTCCTGCTGGAACTCGTGGATTTCCTCCGGCTCAGGCTCTGCCTCAGGGGTGGAGCCTTCCGGAGCCGGGGCGTCGGCCTCGCCGTAACCTTCTTCCCCAGCTTGGGGACCTTCCGGCTCAGGCTCTGCCTCAGGGACGGGCCCTTCCGGAGCTGGGGCGTCAGCCCCGTTGTAACCTTCTTCCTCAGCCTGGATTTCCTCCGGCTCAGGCTCTGCCTCCAGGGTGGAACCTTCCGGAGCCGGGGTGTCAGACCCGTCGTGACCTTCTTCCTCAGCCTGGGGAGCCTCCGGCTCAGGCTCTGCCTCCAGGGTGGAACCTTCCGGAGCCGGGGTGTCAGCCTCGCTGTGACCTTCTTCCTCAACCTGAGGCCCTTCCGTCTCAGGCTCTGCCTCCAGGGTGGAACCTTCCGGAGCCGGGGCGCCGGCCTCGCCGAGACCTTCTTCCCCAGCCTGAAGCATCCCGCCCTCCGCTTCCGGCTCCGGAACGATGGCGGTCGGCTCAGGCTCCGCGGCAGCCGGCTCCGCGACGAGCAGGGAGCTGACGTCCATCTCCGCTGAGTCCGCCACGGGCTCTTCCGCCGGGCTCTCCGGGGAAGCGGCCTCTGCCACCAGCAGCGGCTCCTGTGGAGCCTCATCCCCAGGAAATTCCGCCTCCAGCGCGTCGGGCTCCGCCGACGGGTGGGGCTCCGTCATGGCGGCAGCGATGTCGTCCATCAACTTCTCCTCGGCCGTCGAGGGCGCTTCCGGCTCCGGCGTGTCCGCCTCCACGCCCAATGCCTCGACGGCGGGTTCCGGCTCCGTCGTCTCCGGTTCCGCAGCGGGCGCCTCCAGCACCACCTCGGAGGGCAGTTCCGGTGCGGGTTCTTCCGGCGCCTCGTCCTCTGGGGCGACGTTCAACACGACGTCGGCGAAGGGTGCAGGGGCGGCCGCCTCCACGACGGGCGCCTCGGCGGCAGGCTCAGGCTCTGTCGTCTCCGGTTCCGCAGCGGGCGCCTCCAGCTCCACCTCGGAGGGCAGTTCCGGTGCGGGTTCTTCCAGCGCCTCGTCCTCCGGCGCGACGTTCAGCGCGACGTCGGCGAAGGGCACAGGGGCTTCAGCCTCCACGTCCAATGCCTCGGCGACAGGCTCCGGCTCCGTCGTCTCCGGTTCCGCAGCGGGCGCCTCCAGCTCCACCTCGGAGGGCAGTTCCGGGGCGGGTTCTTCCAGCGTCTCGTCCTCTGGAGCGACGTTCAGCACGACGTCGGCGAAGGGCGCAGGGGCTTCCGCCTCGACGTCCAATGCCTCGGCGGCAGGCTCTGTCGCCTCCGGCTCCGCGACGGGCGCCTCCAGCTCCGCCTCGAAGGATAGTTCCGGGGCCGGTTCTTCCGGCGTCTCGTCCTCCGGCGCGACGTTCAGCACGACGTCGGCGAAGGGCGCAGGGGGCTCCGCCTCCACGTCCAACGCCTCGGCGACAGGCTCAGGCTCCATCGTCTCCGGCTCCGCGACGGGCGCCTCCAGCTCCGCCTCGAAGGGCAGTTCCGGTGCGGGTTCTTCCGGCGTCTCGTCCTCCGGCGCGACGTTCAGCACGACGTCGGCGAAGGGCGCAGGGGGCTCCGCCTCCACGTCCAATGCCTCGGCGACGGGCTCAAGCTCTGTCGCCTCCGGCTCCGCGACGGGTGCCTCCAGTTCCACCTCGGCAGGGAGTTCCGGGACGGGTTCTTCCGGCGCCTCGTCCTCCGGCGCGGCGTTCAGCACGACGTCGGCGACAGGCGCGAAGAGCTCTTCTTCCACATCCAAGGCCTCGGCGAGAGGCTCTGTCGTCTCCGGTTCCACGACGGGAGCTTCCAGCTCCGCCTCGAAGGGCAGTTTCGGGACGGGCTCTGCTGGCGCCTCGTCCTTCAGCACGACGTCGGCGAAGGGCGCAGGGACTTCCGCCTCCACGTCCAATGCCTCGGCGGCAGACTCCGGCTCCACGACGGACGCTTCCAGCTCCGCCCCGAAGGGCAGTTCCGGGGCGGGTTCTTCCAGCGTCTCGTCCTCCGGTGCGACGTTCAGCACGACGTCGGCGACAGGCGCAGGGACTTCCGCCTCCACGTCCAATGCCTCGGCGACAGGCTCTGTCATCTCCGGTTCCAAGGCTGGCGCCTCCAGCACCACCTCGGAGGGCAGTTTCGGTGCGGGTTCTTCCGGCGTCTCGTCCTCTGGGGCGACGTTCAGCACGACGTCGGCGAAGGGCGCAGGGGCCTCCGCCTCCAACGCCTCGGCGGCGGGTTCCGGCTCCGTCGTTTCCGGCTCCAAGGCTGGCGCTTCCAGCTCCACCTCGAAGGGTAGTTCCGGTGCGGGTTCTTCCGGCGTCTCGTCCTCCGGAGCGACGTTCAGCACGACATCGGCGAAAGGCGCAGGGGCTTCAGCGTCCACATCCAATGCCTCAGCGACGGGTTCAGGCTCCGTCGTCTCCGGCTCCAAGGCTGGCGCCTCCAGCTCCACCTCGGAGGGTAGTTCCGGGACGGGTTCTGCTGGCGTCTCGTCCTCCGGCGCGACGTGCAGCACGACGTCGGCGACAGGCGTGAAGG
>NZ_DBHLDX010000022.1:0-31220 GCF_057312375.1 Fretibacterium sp. | reverse complement strand
GGTGCCGGGAGGGAGACTCGAACTCCCACAGTGTTGCCACCGGTGGATTTTGAGTCCACTGCGTCTACCGATTCCGCCATCCCGGCCAACGGTAAGTATTGTAATCGGAAGCGCCGGAGGTTGTCAAGCGGAACGGGCGAGGTCAGGGGGCGCCGGTCCTTGCCCGCCGGGCCCCTCAGGCCATCTCCTCCGGACGGAAGACCTCGTCGAAGCGCTGGGGCGTCAGAAAGCCCAGCTTCACGCAGGCCTCCTTCAAGGACAGCCCCTCCTTGAAGGCCAGCTGCGCCGTCCTGGCGGCGTTCTCGTAGCCGATGAAGGGGTTCAGGGCCGTCACCAGCATCAGGGAGCCGTGCAGGTTAGCGCGCATCCGTTCCCGGTTCGCCGCAATCCCCGCGGCACACCGTTCGTCAAAGGAGGCGATGGAGTCTCCCAGGAGGCGCGCGGATTGAAGAAAGTTGTAGATGCAGACGGGCATGAAGACGTTCAGCTCAAAGTTGCCCTGCGAGGCCGCCACGCCGACGGCCGCGTCGTTGCCCATCACCTGCACGGCCACCATCGTCACCTGCTCGCACTGCGTGGGGTTCACCTTCCCCGGCATGATGGAGGAGCCGGGCTCGTTCTCCGGAATGTGGATCTCGCCCAGCCCAAGCCGTGGCCCCGACGCCAGCCAGCGCACGTCGTTGGCAACCTTCATCATGTCGCAGGCCAGGGCCTTCATGGCGCCGTGGGCGAAGACCAGCTCGTCCCTGGAGGTCAGGGCGTGGAACTTGTTGGGCGCGGGGCGAAACTCCCTGCCCGTCAGGCCAGAGATCGCGCGGGCGGCCTCGACGTCGAAGCCCGCGGGGGCGTTCAGCCCCGTGCCCACGGCCGTGCCCCCCAGGGCCAGTTCGTGCAGAGGGACCGCCGCGGCTCGCAGCATCTCGGCGTCGCGCTCCAGGCTGCTGCGCCAGCCGGAGATCTCCTGGGAGAAGCGTATGGGGGTCGCATCCTGAAGGTGCGTTCGGCCGCACTTCACCACGCCTTCGTGTTCCACTTCCAGCCGCCGGAAGGTCGCGATCAGGCCGTCGACGGCCGGCAGGAGGTGGTCCTCCAGCGCGAGGAGCGCGGCGATGTGCATTGCGGTGGGGAAGGTGTCGTTGGAGGATTGCGACATGTTGACGTCGTCGTTGGGGTGCAGCAGCGGGCGCCCGGCCAGTTGGTTGCCCCGGTTGGCAATGACCTCGTTGGCGTTCATGTTGGACTGCGTGCCGGAGCCGGTCTGCCACACCACGAGGGGAAAGTGATCGTCCAGCTTCCCCTCGGCCACCTCCTCCGCCGCCTGGGTGATGGCGCGACACTTCTCCTCCGTCATCTTCTCCGGACGCAGGGCGCGGTTCGCCGCGGCGGCCCCCCGCTTCAGGATGCCGAAGGCGTGGATGACCTCCCGCGGCATGGTCTCCAGTCCCGTGCCGATCGGGAAGTTTCGCCGGCTGCGCTCCGTCTGGGCACCCCAGTATCGGTCCGCGGGCACGTTCACCGTGCCCATGGAGTCGTGTTCGACGCGGTATTCCATGACGTTTCCTCCGGTCCGTTTCCCCAAAGAGCTAGAGGCGCGCGGCCCCGCTCCTCCGGGCGGCCTCCGCCACGGCGTGGGACACGGCGTGGACGACGCGGGAGTCCATGGCGTCGGGGATGATGAAGTCCGGCCTGAGGGACGCCTCGTCCACCAGGTCCGCCAGGGCGTTGGCGGCGGCCATCTTCATCTCCTCGTTGATGTCCCGCGCGCGGACGTCGAAGGCGCCCCGAAAGATGCCTGGAAAGGCCAGCACGTTGTTGATCTGATTGGGGAAGTCGCTGCGGCCGGTGGCCACGACCTTCGCTCCGGCGCTCAGAGCCTCGTCCGGAAAGATCTCCGGCGTGGGGTTGGCGCAGGCGAAGAGGATGGGGTCCTTCGCCATGCTGCGGACCATGTCCGGCGTCACCACTCCTGGAGCGGAAACGCCGATGAAGACGTCCGCTCCCCTCATGGCGTCAGCCAGGGTCCCCCGGATGCCGGCCGGGTTCGTGACCTCCGCCATCTCCGCCTTGATCCAGTTCATGCCCTGCTTCCGGCCCCGGTAGAGGGTCCCCATCCGGTCGCAGAGGGTCACGTCCCGCGCGCCCGCGCTGAGCAGGAGCTTTGCGATGGCGACGGCAGCGGCTCCGGCGCCGTTGATGACGACGCGGGCCTCCGGCAGGGTCCGGCCCGTCAGCTTCAGGGCGTTCGTCAGGCCCGCCAGCGTGATGACGGCCGTGCCGTGCTGGTCGTCGTGGAAGATGGGGATGTCGCAGCGCTCCTTCAGCTTGCGCTCGATCTCGAAGCAGCGGGGCGCTGAGATGTCCTCCAGATTCACGCCGCCGAAGGAGCCTGAGATCCGGTAGATCGTCTCCACGATCTCGTCCGCGTCGTGGGACCGGATGCAGAGGGGAAAGGCGTCCACGCCGCCAAAGGCCTTGAATAGCGCGCACTTGCCCTCCATCACGGGCATCCCGGCCTCCGGCCCGATGTCCCCCAGCCCCAGCACGGCGCTGCCGTCCGTGGCCACGAGGCAGAGGTTCCAGCGGCGCGTCAGGTCGTAGCTCCTGTCCACGTCCTTCTGAATCTCAAGGCAGGGCTGGGCCACGCCGGGCGTGTAGGCCAGGGCCAGCTCCTCCTTCGTCTGCACGGGGACGCGGACGGCGACCTCGATCTTGCCCCTCCACTCCCCGTGAAGCCGAAGCGATTCCTTCGCGTAATCCATAACTCAAGACTTCCTTTCCGTTGCGTGATTGCCGGCCTGGCGCTGCGGCCCTCGTTATTATAGCGATTATAGCGCCAGCGCGGATGGTGCAGTCACGCTATAATAGCGGGTAAGAGGGCTCGCGCTCCCTGCGCGCCGGCCTGCTTTAATTTTCGGAGGGGAAGATCGGGATCATGGCAGAACGCGCCGGAAAGAGCCAAAAGAACAACCAGATCGACATGCTGCACGGGTCCCTGTGGGACAAGATCGTCCTGTTCGCGTTGCCGCTTGCGGCCAGCACCATCCTGCAGCAGCTGTTCAACTCGGCGGACGTGGCCGTGGTGGGACGGTTCGACAGCAGCCAGGCCATGGCGGCGGTGGGCAGCAACGGGGCGGTCATCAACGTGCTGGTCAACCTCTTTGTGGGGGTTTCCGTGGGCGCCAACATGCTGATCGCGAACTACATCGGGCAGGGGGAACGGGAGAAGGTGCGTCAGGCCGTACACACCAGCGTCCTCCTCGCCCTGATCAGCGGCCTCTTTTTGGCGGCTGCCGGGCTCGTGCTCTCGCGCCCCGTGCTGAGGATGCTCTCCACGCCCCCCGACGTGCTGGAGCTGGCCGTGACGTACCTCGAGATCTACTTTATGGGAATGCCCTTCATCATGCTCTACAATTTCGGCTCCGCCGTGCTGCGTAGCAAGGGGGACAGCCGGCGACCCTTCTGGTTCCTGGTGGTGGGCGGCGTTGTCAACGTCATCCTGAACCTGGTGCTGGTGATCGTCTTTCACCTGGGCGTCACCGGCGTGGCTATTGCAACGGTGATCTCGAACGTCATCAGCGCCTGGATGGTGATGAGCTGCCTGATGCGCGAGCCGGCCCCCTTCGCCTTCAACTGGAGGGAGATGTCCCTGAAAGGAGGGCACACCCACCGCATCCTGAAGATTGGCGTCCCCGTGGGTTTGCAGGGGGTCGTCTTCTCCCTGTCCAACGTCTTCATCCAGGCGGGCATCAACAGTTTCGGGGCCAACGCCTCCGCCGGTTCCGCAGCCGCGCTGAACTTCGAGTACTTCGCCTACTTCATCATCAGCGCCTTCGCTCAGGCGTCCATGACCTTCACCAGCCAGAACTACGGGGCGGGGGACGAGGAACGCTGCCGCCGCATCTACGCCATCAGCATGTTCTGGGGCATCGGCCTGACGGCGCTCACCTGCGCCGCCTTCTCCTTCTGGAGCGAACCGCTGATGCGCTTCTACACCGTGGACGCCGCCGTCATGACCTTCGCCATGGCGCGCCTGTTTCGCTCGGCGGCCCTGGAGTTCCTGGTGGGGTTCTACGAGATCCCCGGGGCGGCGCTGCGAGGGCTTGGCTACTCCATGACCCCGACCGTCATCACCCTGATGGGCTCCTGCGTCTTCCGCATCTTCTGGCTCCTCACGGTCTTTCAGTGGGATCGTAGTTTCGAGATGCTCATGAACGTCTACGCCGTTTCCTGGGTCCTGATGAGCGTCGCCACGATCGTCGCCTACTACAGGCTGCGCCCGCGGGCCTTCAGCCGCCGCACCCTCGGCAACTTCTGAACGGCGCTGTGGCGCGCTGCAATATCCGCTCTTTGGGAGAAAACGTGTCAAAGACACGCCAAGCGCTCAGTATTTTTACTGAAAAATGGTTGCGCCGGACAAAAGCCCTGAAGATTTTACTTGAGATTTAGGTTAAATAATGTTAATCTTAGTTAAAAATTAGGGGGTATCTGGCATGGATACTACGGCGGCAGAGGTTGGGAAGACGGAGGAGAACTACCTTGAGGCGATCCTGATGATCAAGGAGCGGCAGGGTTACGTGCGGTCCGTCGACGTGGCGGCGCAGCTCGGCGTGGCGAAGCCCAGCGTGACCTACGCCACGAAGCGCCTGAAGGAGCGAGGCTTCGTCACCACGGACCACGCGGGGATGCTGGTGCTGACGGATTCGGGCATGGAGATCGCCGACAGCACGTACACGAAGCACAAGATGCTGACGAAGTTCTTTATCTACCTCGGCGTCAGTCCGGAGCAGGCCATGACCGACGCATGCAAGATCGAGCACGACATCAGCGAGGAGACCTTCGGCGCCCTGTGCCGCTACGCCGAGAAGGTCAAGTCGGAGGCGTGACCCCTGAAACCCGACGTTGATCCCTCTCCCGCGGCCCTCGTGGCCGCGGTTTTTTTGCCCCTCAAGCCGCCTTGCAATCTCAGCGCAAACCGTGTAGTATAAAATGCAATGGATTACAAAATCGCATAACGGCTCTTGAAGCTGTGAACCTTATGCATGAAATCGGGTGAGCACCCATGGACATGAACCTGCAGAAGTACCTCGCCTTTGTCAAGACGGTTGAGTATGGGAGCTTCACAAAGGCGGCGGAGGCGCTGTCCTACTCTCAGTCCGGCGTCAGCCGGATGATCAGCGACCTGGAGCAGGAGTGGAAGGTGTCGCTCCTGGAGAGGAGCAAGGGGGGCGTCCGGCTGACGTCCGACGGCATGAGGCTTCTGCCCTGCGCGGAAGAGCTGTGCCGCGCGTTTCAGAAGCTGGAAACGCAGGTGGACAGCCTGAACGGCCTGCAGACGGGGCTGATCCGCATCGGGACCTTTTCCAGCGTAGCGACCCACTGGCTGCCGCCCATCATCAAGGAGTTTCAGAAGGACTGCCCCAACATCGACTACGAGCTCCTGCTGGGCGACTACGCGGAGATCGAGGAGTGGGTGCTGCGGGGCCGAGTGGACTGTGGCTTCTTGAGGCTGCCCGCCCACCCGAAGCTTGAGACGATCTTCCTGAAGCAGGACCAGTTCATGGCGGTCATCCCCACGGACCACCCCATGGCCGACTGCGAGGTTTTCCCCGTGCAGGCTCTCTGCGACCTCCCCTTCATGCTGCTGGAGAAGGGGGCGCGGGCGGAGATATCGGGCATCTTCGAGCACTTCGGCCTGAAGCCCAACGTACACTTCACCACATGGGACGACTACGCCATCATGTCCATGGTGGAGAGCGGCCTTGGCATCAGCGTCCTCCCCTCCCTCATCCTGAAGCGTATTCCCTATAAGATACTCATCAAGCCTTTGGACGTCGAGGTCTATCGCAATATCGGCGTCGCCCTGCGGAGCCGTCAGACCGCCTCCCCGGCGGTGAAGCGCTTCCTGGAGTACCTGAACTTCCGGCACCAGTCGGAACAGGAGTGACGTTCGGACGATACAAGCTCCTGACCAGGGCAGCGAAGCGAACGGAAGAACCCTGGACGTTGTGCCGAAGCGACGACACGGGCACAAATGCGGGCATTTAAGGACAGAAGTTAAACGCAAGTATTGATTAGCATTGGATTCTTAAATTTTATGCGCATCCTCATGTCCTCCGCCAGTCGTTAAAACCGATGGTCCCCCATTCTCTCACAAACCCCGTTCGCTGAGCGGGGTTTATTGATTTTTGACTCCATAATGCCCCCTGTTGTCCGATCCCAAAGTTACGCCTTCACTGAGCTCTCAAAAGCCGCTTCATCTATCAACGCTTCATCTATAAAGCGATTTAAAATAGATTTGCGAAAAAGTATGACGAATATTATAATTTCTCCATCAAGCCGTTGAAGACGGCGAGAGAAAGGAGAAGGAAAATGGTAATGACGAAGCGAGAGAGGTTTGAGAAGTTTCTTCACAACGAGCCGGTGGATCGGGTGCCGGTTGCGCTCTTCCACCACTTCTGTTCGGAGGCGGAGTGGCTCAAGGGGCTGGAGAACAAAGAGGCCTTTGAGCACAACATTGAAGGCCATCGCAAGGCCAGAGCGATTTTTGACCCGGACGTCATCAAGATCATGAACGACAGCCTGATGATCATGCCCCTGGACGTCAGCTTCGTGAAGCAGGCCTCCGACTTGAGGAATATACAGCCACCACAGCCAGGTTCCCTGTTCTTTGAGAAGAGTCGGGAGCTGACGGAGCGCGTTGTCAAAATCTATGAGGGGTCCGATGCGCCGATCTACTTTACCGGCTTCTCGCCCTGCATCATCCTGCGCAACGGGCTGAGCGGTTTGGACATCGGCCTCGCCGTCGAGCACTCAAGGCTGTCCGCCTTTTTGGATGAGGATGCCTCTGCAGTAGAAAAGGCGCTCGACATCATCGCGGACAGCGTGATCGCCCTGAACAAGATGATCCTGACGGAATGTGGCGCAGAGGGCCTTTACTTCAGCGTCAACAATCAGGCGCACTACATCCCGGACGACCTCTACGTGAAGCATATCGCGGTCTCGGAGAAAAAAGTTCTGGCCGAAACAAACAAGTTGAGCAAAATCAATATGCTGCACATATGCGGCTATCACGGAAAGAGCAACAACATGGATCTATACAAGGATTACGACGTCCCCATCTTCAACTGGGCGGTTCACGCGGAGGGCATCAGCCTTTCAGAGGGCAAAAAGTTCTTTGGCGGAAAGCCGGTTTGCGGAGGCTTTGCCCAGGACGAAACAATTTACAAAGGCACGCGGGAAGAAGTGGAGGCGGAGGTTTATCGCTACCTCGACGATGCCGGGCAGATCGGCGTGATGCTTGGCGCAGACTGCACTGTCCCCACGGACATCGACGATAACCGCCTGGAATGGGTGAGGCAGGCGGCGATTAAGTACGCTGCCGGGGCAAGGTAATCCAGACTCAAGAATGGTCTCGCCCTGACATTTTTACGATTGGGGGAATCCATACCGCCCTCTCCATTCCACCTTGCCACGGGCATCACCATCTTGCTTTTTTAATTCCTGAAGCGTCGCACAGCCTGTGTTCGCACGAGGTTTGAGCGAGTATAAACGAGGGAGAGAATACAATGCAGCAACGGAGAACTGCCTGGGAGACATTTAAAGCGTGGTTCGGCATCGGCGCGCTGATGTTCGGGACCTACTGCGGCGCGAATATGGCATCGGGCGTCTATGCGTCCGCGTACATCGTCACGCTCGGCGGCGGCTGGGCGATTGTTTGGGTGCTCATGTTCTGCGCAATCATGGCCTTGTTCTGTGCGGTGGGGCTCGACTTCGTCCGCGCTTTTCAAGTGACCAATTACAACGCCTACTACTTGGCGCTCTACGGACTTCAGAAGCCGGACGCAAACCCCCTGCTGAAACTTATCGTCACGATCTTCTTCGACATCTGGACTGCGCTCTTAGGCATCGTTACGGTGGCAGCAACGATCGCACTGTTCGCCGAGCTTTTCAACACGCTGCTGGACGTTCCGGTCGTCGTCGGCAGCGTCGGGGCCGTCGTCCTCTTCACGCTCCTGACCCTCTACGGCGCGGGGTTCCTGAGGAAGTTCAACACGATAATAACCATCTCGCTGACCGTATCTCTGCTGGTCATCATGGCCGCAGTCATCAACGTCCGAGGAAACGTGCTGGCAGAGCGCCTCTGCAACTTCGAGATCGGTCCGGACTGGAAGCTCACGACCGTGGGCGCGCACTTCTCCATGTTTCTCTCCTACTGTTTCACGACCTCGAGCTGGGGTTCGACCTTGAGCAACTACGCCGATCAGCTCCACACGAAGAAGGACGCCTGGGGAGCCGGCCTCACCATCGGCGTCATGGTCTCGATGCTGTTCGTCCTCACGGGCATTATCGTCCTCCCCTTCATGCCTGAGGTCGCCAAATCCAACGCGCCAATCCTCTTGATGTGCAAGGAGTACCTGAGCCCCGTTCTGACGCTGATCTACTGGGTGGTCGTCATCTTCGCCGTCATATCCACGGCCCCCACCTTTACCTTCAACATGGCGAACCGCTGGGCGGCCTCGTGGAGGACAACTCAGATCCCACAGCGCTTAAAGTTCTTCATCCTCTCCATGACGTTCCTGTTGATCTGCTGGTTCGTCTCCGGCGTCGGCCTGCTGGCCATCGTGAAGAAGGGCTACGTCATGCTCGGCGACCTCGCCCTGTACTCGATCGTCCTTCCGCTCTTCATCTCGATCTTCCGGGTACACCGGCTGGACAGGCAGCACGCCGCCGAGAAAGCGGCGGAGTGATAAAAAGCGATAAAAAGAGAGGCTTCGGTCCCTGGGATCGAAGCCTCTCTTAACGAAGCTCGACGGCTTCGCCCTACGGCGTCGTTTCCGCCTACTCGAAGGCCCGCGCCATGCGGTCCACGGCCTCCTTGAGGATGCTCCTTGGGCAGGCGAGGACGATGCGCTCGAAGCCCGCACCCCCCTCGCCGAAAATCCAGCCCTCGTCCAGCCACTTATCGCCGCGGCTGTAGGCCGTTTCCATCGCCGTGATTTTGACAAATTTCCAATTGCTTATTTCCATATTTTTTACCTACTTGGATTTACAATTCATTCCACATGGGGCAAACATACTTATATCAATTTTTTCTGGCATTATCATATTTGTTTAGCTCTTTCATCAAATTCAAAGTTGTCGAGATCATTTCTTGAACAACTCTGAATGCGCCCCCAAACGATATAGCATGAGAACAAGTACATCATTCCGGATTTCATATACCAACAGCCAGTCCGGCTCGATGTGGCATTCCCTTGTTCCCTTATAGTTTCCGGATAAGTCATGGTCGCGGTATTTTGCATCCAGCGTTCCGCCGTCCGCAAGAATATTTATGGCCTCAAACAGCTTATCCAGGTCCCTGTTCTGCTTCTTTGCCAGCTTCAGGTCTTTCTTAAACTGATTTGTGAATTTGACCTCGTACTTCATGCTTCCAGCGCCGCCCTGAGATCATCCATATTGGTATAGCCCTTTACACTGCTGTCAGAAGCGATGCGCCTGCCTTCCTGAATGGCAGATGCCGTTACCTCATTTAGAGTGTCCAGCTTCAGCGAGAAAGGGATTCCATTTTCACGGATCGTTGTCCTGAGAAACATGTTAATGGCAGTGGTCATATTCAGCCCCAGTTCGGAAAAAATCTGATCTGCCTGTTCCTTAACATCCTTATCTGTTCGGATATTCAAATTCGTTGTAGCCATTACATACACCTCCGTTTCTGATGAGAGCATATAAGATTGTTCGTTTAATGTCAACACATTGTCGTTACATTAGATGGATATAGGCTTTTTACAACCAAATCAACAGAATTATGTCATTGGGATAACTCCTATAAATAGTTTCCGTGTCCTTAAAAAGTTCCTCTTGACAAAAACCTTAGGGCTTGTTTTCTGGGCCAACACACCCCCAGCCCCTGCTGGGGCCAAGCTCCCGGCCCAGCGGCGAGCAAGCCTCATCCGGAGCATAAGGTATATCCGTATCTGCTCCGAGATCTTGAGATAACGTCTGTCAACCAGGTATGGAGCAAAGCGACAAAAAGAGAGGCTTCGGTCCTTGGGATCGAAGCCTCTCTTAACGAAGCCCGACGGCTTCGCCCTACGGCGTCGTTTCCGCCTACTCGAAGGCCCGCGCCATGCGGTCCACGGCCTCCTTGAGGATGCTCCTTGGGCAGGCGAGGACGATGCGCTCGAAGCCCGCGCCCCCCTCGCCGAAGATCCAGCCCTCGTCCAGCCAGACCTTGCCCCGCGTCAACATCCGCTTCTGCAGCGCCCTCTCGTCGCTCTCCATGGCGCTGAAGTCCATCCAGGCGAGGTACGTCCCCTCGAGGGGCATCACCTTCACCTTCGGCAGCTTCTTCCCCATATACTCCACCAGGAAGTCGTAGTTCCCCTTGATGTAGGCCAAAACCTCGTCCAGCCACTTATCGCCGCGGCTGTAGGCCGTTTCCATCGCCGTGATGGCGAAGAGGTTGGGATCGGACAGGCTGTTGCGGGCCTTGACGTTCTCAAACCGCTGGCGCATCTCCGGGTCCGGGATGATGGCGGCCGTCGCCTGCAGGCCCGCCAGGTTGAAGGTCTTGCTGGGGGAGATGACGGTGATGGAGTGGGCGGCGAACTCCGGGTTCAGGTTGGCGAAGGGGACGTGCCGGTAGCCGGGCATCACGATGTCGCAGTGCAGCTCGTCCGCAAAGACGCGGACGCCGTGCCTCATGCAGATTGCACCGATGCGCTCCAGCTCCTCCTCGCGCCACACCCGCCCTACGGGGTTGTGGGGGCTGCACAGGATGAAGATCGTGGTGCGCGCCTCCGCAGCCCGCCTTTCGAAGTCGTCCAAGTCCATCTCGTAGCGGCTGCCCGAACGGCGCAGGCAGTTGCAGGACAGGAGGCCGCCGTTGTTGTGCACCGTGCGGTAGAAGGGATAGTAGACCGGCGGCTGAATGATGGCGTTGTCGCCCACCTGACAGTACGCCTGCATGGCCATGTGCGCCGCGCTGACCGCGCCGGGGGTGAAGGTGATCCACTCCCTCTTGATGCGCCAGCCGTGACGCCGTTCCTGCCATGCGATGATGGCGTCATAACAGGCATCCGGCACCTTCGTGTAGCCGAATATCCCGTGCCTGACCCGCTCCGCCAGAGCCTCCGTGATCTCAGGGGCCACCTCGAAGTCCATGTCCGCCACCCACACCGGCAGGATGTCCCGGTCCACCGGGTACTCCACCCCGGGGATCGTCTTGTTGGGGTCCGCGTCCCACTTGGAACAGTTCGTGCCGCGCCGGTCGATCACCTTGTCAAAATCATAAGCCATCCAAAGATATCTCCTCTCAAAATGCTCTCGAAGCCAGAAACGCCCCTCGATCGCTCGTTTAAAGTAAGTTTCAGTCCTCAAACCTCCACTCAGGTTATAATAACCTATATCCTTGAAAAATCCTCCGAAAGGGTGACGAGATCGTGCGGAAAAAAGGACGGCGCAGGCGGCTGAACCAAGCCCTGTTCGTCGCGGGGGGCCTGGCCTCCCTGGCGGCCGGAGCGGCTGTGTGCCTTCTGCTGCAAAGCTCCCCGCCCAAGGACGTGCCGGCTCTCCCCTCCGCCCCCTGGCGCCAAGAGGCTGCGGTCCCCCTCCCGCTCGATCGGCCCGCCAAGGCGGCGCCGCACGCGGACGGAGGCGTTCGTCCCTCCGCAGGGCGGCCCAGCAGCCGCGCGGACATCTCGCCCACAACCACGTCAGCCCCAACAAGCCCCTCCCCCAGGGCAGGGGTCGACAAGACGTCCAAGGGGGCTAGCGCCAAGGGAACGCTAAGGGCGGGGCCCGACCTCTCAGCCTACCGCGTCAGGGCGCGGAGCTCAAGCGAGGACTCCCTGCTGCCGGGGGACAGCAGCCTGTCGGCCGGAGCCCTGACGGAAAGCCTTCAGCCGCAAAAGAAGGCATCCCGCAACGATGGAGGTGGATGGCTGGGGGACGTCTACAGGGGGGCCCTGCGGGCGGTGCGCTCCATGGACGAGGCGACGCTCGCCGCGTCCCGGTCGGCGCTGCACGGCGTGGCGGACCCCAGCTCGGCCAAGCTCCGTCCGGGCGGAGGCGGCGTGCAGCTCAAGATCGAAATCCCGCCCGAAACGATAGGAAAGGGGAAAAAGTAGCCCCCAAAATCCACAGGCGAAGTTCTTACGTGCAGCGGATTTGGGGAGCCTCACTCAGCTTTCCTTTTCCCGCTCCTTCTTCTCCTGGTATATCTTCATGACGCCCTCGACGAGCTGGTAGATGTCCGGCTTCAGGACGTGTACGATCTTGAGCTTCTCCGCCCTCTCCAGCAGGTCCTTCACCATGATGGACGAGAAGAGGATGACGGGGATATCCGCCGTGCCGGGGTCCGCCCGCAGGTCCGACACCAGCGTCAGGCCGTCCATCACGGGCATCTCGATGTCGGAGATCAGGAGGTCGAAGTTCTCGTGTTTCCCGATCAGAAGATCGTGGGCCTCCGCGCCGTCCTTGACGGGGTAGACGCTGTTGAAGCCAGACTGCCCCAGGACGTCGCAGATCTGCTGGCGCAGCAGGGGCGAGTCGTCCGCCACCAGGATGTGAAAGTCCTCCACGTTCCCCACCTGATTGAAGTAGGCGCTGATGCGGTTTTTGTCGAACATGTGCCGGGCCACCGCCGGCGCCGTGTCCTGAATGATGGCCTCGTAGTCCAGGAGCAGGATGTTGCGGGCGTCGTTCTTGATGACGTAGAGCACCCACTTGTCCGAGATGCCGTTCATCCTGGAGGAGTCCAGGTCGTCGGCGCCGACCTGGCGGATGCGCTCCACGGAGTCCACCAGAAACCCCAGGCGCAGGTCGTTGAACTCCACGATCATCACCTTCGTCTGCTCCATGGGGATGGGAGAGTGGACGCCCAGGAAGACCCGGAGGTCGATGAGGGGAAGGATCGTCTCCCGAACCGTCGTGATGCCCACGAAGGCCTCCGTCGTTGTGGGGACAGGGCGACACCCCTGCCACCGCAGGATCTCCCGCGTCTTGTTCACGTTGATGGCGTAGGCCTCCCCGCCAAGGTCGAAGACCACGACCTCCCACTTCTTTCCCGCCTTCAGCGAGCCCCCTCTGACGTCCGCCTGAGCCTGTGCCCGATCTTCCATCTGCCGCTCCTCCATTTCTGCGCATCCGCTAAAAGGGCGGGGCGGCATGCCGCCCCGTGGGCGAAAATTAAGGATATGCTTTTCGTAAATTATAGCAAAATCCAGGCAAAAAGGCGCGCGAAGGGCATTTTCAGGGTATAATCCTGACAGGAAGCTTCATTGCCCCCGTGCAGGGACAGGGGGACCGGTCCCGTTTCCGGTTTGATCAGCTCAAGGTTAAAGGAGGAGCATCGACATGAAACTCACGGATCTTTCGCTCAAGGACTTCACGGCAAAACTCGGCTCGGACGCCCCCGCCCCGGGCGGCGGGAGCGCGGCGGCACTGTCGGGCGCCCTGGGGGCGGCCCTGGTTTCCATGGTCTGCAACCTGACGAAGGGCCGGGAGAAGTACGCCGAGTTCGAAACCCTCGTCGTGAACACGCTCAAGGAGTCGGACGAGTTGGCCGCAGCGCTCCTGGAGGGCATCCAGAAGGACACCAACGCCTTCGACGGCGTCATCGCGGCCTACGGCATGCCCAAGGGCACGGACGCGGAGAAGGCCGCCCGCAGCGAGGCCATCCAGAACGCGTACAAGGTGGCCATCCTCTCCCCTGAAGAAACCGCGGACAACTGCCTCGCAGTCATGCGCCTGTCGAAGGACCTGCTGCACAAGAGCAACAAGAACGCGGCGAGCGACCTGGCCGTCAGCGCCCTGCAGGCCTACGCGGGCCTGATCGGGGCCCTGGAGAACGTGGCCATCAACCTCGGCGCCATCAAGGACCAGAAGTACGTGAACGACAAGCGCAAGTGGATGGAGCTGGCCTCCGACGAGGGCGAAAAACTCCTGAAGGAGGTCCGCGAGGGCGTGCGCGCCATGCTGGCCTGAGGGGCGCCGCGTGATCCTGGGCATCGGCATCGACCTGTGCCGCATCAGCCGCATGGAGCGCGCCATCCGCTCACGCCACTTTCTGGAGCGCGTCTTTCGGCCGGAGGAGATCGCCTATGCCGAGGGCAGGGGCCGCGGGCGGGCTGCCAGCCTCGCCGCCGCCTTCGCCGCGCGGGAGGCCTTCTGTAAGGCTTCCCGCGTGCCCCTTGCGGTCGTGACCCTGGGGGGCGGCTTCACGCTGCTGCACGAGGGGGGCGCACCGCGCGTGCGCCTCTCTTCGGACGTGGAGCGCTCCCTCTTCGACGGACGTCCGGGGCGCGTCCTGGTGTCCCTAACCCACGACGGGGACTGCGCCGCAGCGGTGGCCGTCGTCGAGGTCACCCCGTAAGTTCCCACAGGAAACGTACTTACCCCACCTCCCTGACGCTCCCTCCGGTCCCGCCTCGACGGCGCGCCGGAGAGAGCGCTCTTTTTGTTGAAACGCCGTCCCTTCCCCGCGAGGCCCTATCGGCGCCTCCTTAACCGAAGTAATTGAAATATATTATTCCCCATTTCGCGCAACTCCTCTGTATTTTTTCTTCTCCAGCAGGTATACTAAATACGTAAGTTTACGATGATTGAAGCGCATAATATCATCGATTCTCATGTCAACGCTTCAAGTTGGGTCGGAAGCGGGCCGTCTGGTCCGCCAAGTCATAACACAAGGAAGGGGCATGTATCATGGTATTGGGCACTTTAGCGGCGGCAGCGGCGGTATCCGCCGACGTGGCCGCGCAGGCGGGAGCTGCAGGCGGAACGTTGGACAGCATCCTCTCCTCCCCGTTCTTCACGCAGCTTCTGGAGTGGGTCAAAAACGCGAACGGCTTCCTGTGGGGCCCGCAGTTCCTGATTCCCCTGCTCTGCGGCACGGGGCTCTTCTTTTCCCTCCGCCTGGGCTTCGTTCAGGTCACGAAGTTCGGCACGGCGTGCCGCAAGCTCTTCGGAAACTTCGCGATCTTCGGGGAGGCTGCCGGCAAGTCCGGCATGAGCTCGTTCCAGGCGTTGGCCACGGCCATCGCCGCACAGGTGGGCACGGGCAACCTGGTGGGCGCCATGACGGCGCTGATCACGGGTGGCCCCGGCGCGATCTTCTGGATGTGGATCGCCGCGTTCTTCGGCATGGCCACGAACTTCGCCGAGGCCTGCCTGGCGCAGCTCTACAAGGATAAGGACGAGTCCGGCCAGGTGGTGGGTGGACCGGCCTACTACATCTCCCGCGGCCTCGGCGGCGGCGTCTTCGCCCGGTTCCTGGCGGCCTTCTTCTCGGTCGCCATCATCCTGGCCCTGGGCTTCATGGGCAACATGGTGCAGGCCAACTCCATCAGCGACGCCTTTCACGGCGCCTTTAACGTAGACGTCAAGGTCACGGGCGTGGTCCTCGCCATCGTCGCGGGCGTCATCTTCATCGGCGGAGTGAAGCGCATCGCCGCCGTCATGGAGAAGCTCGTTCCCCTCATGGCCATCCTCTACATCGTCGTCGGCCTGGCCCTCATCGCCATGAACGCCTCCCTGATCCCGCAGGTGTTCAAGGATATCTTCACCTGCGCCTTCCAGGCCAAGGCGGTCTGGGGCGGCGCAGCAGGCGTCGCGGTGGCCAAGGCGGCCCGTTACGGCATCTCCCGCGGCCTCTTTTCCAACGAGGCCGGCATGGGCTCCACGCCCCACGCCCACGCGGTGGCCAAGGTAGACCACCCCGTCGAGCAGGGCGTCCTCGGCATCATCGCCGTGTTCATCGACACCTTCGTCGTCCTGAACATCACGGTGTTCAGCGTCATGTCCGCCGGCCTCCTTGAGGAGGGCTTCTTCAAGGACGGCGAACCCGCCATGAAGGGCATCTCCATCGTGCAGGCCGCGTTCGAGAACCACTTCCTCGGCACGTTCGGCGGCCCCTTCATCGCCATCTGCCTCCTCTTCTTCGCCTTCTCCACGGTCATCGGCTGGTACTACTTCGGCGAGACCAACATCCGCTACCTCTTCGGGACGAAGGGCCTCCTGCCCTATCAGGTCCTGGTCATGGCCTTCATCTTCGTCGGAAGCGTGCTGAAGATCGACCTGGTGTGGGAGCTTTCGGACTTCTTCAACGGCATCATGGTCGTCCCGAACCTCATCGCCATCCTCCTCTTGAGCGGCAAGGTCGTCCGCCTGCTGGACGAGTACAACCGGGGGATCCCCTACGACGCCGAGCGCATCAAGGCCGACCTCCCCGCTCCCGGCGACGCGAAGAACTGAGCTTAAACCACGTTGTCCGAACCTTGTGGCGGGCTGCCCTTCGGGGCGGCCCGCCCTTTTCATCGCAGACCGGACGACATGTTATAATTAAGGAAGCGCTGATTAATCTTCAAAAGTTGTTGAAAGCAATCAAGGAGCATCAAACAAAGGGTATCCTTCAGCGCTTCCTTAAAATTTTAAAATGGGGCTACGACCCCCCTTCGGGGAGCCTTCCGGTAGCCGTTCGCTGGCGCTCACGGGCCGTCAGTCCCAATCCCTACGCGCTTCGCGCGGCCTGATGAAGTTTCATGCACTGAAGAAAGCCTATGCAGTTGACAGTTCTCAACGACTTAATCAGTGTTTCCTTAAGGACAAGATTCATTCGCGTTAATCTGCTGAAGGGAGAAGGCAAGGAGGGAGAAATTCCATGAACGTCACGTCCATGCTCTCGTCGGGCTATCTTGAGCCTGCCGTCCGGGAACCGTCGCCGGGCAAGCTTCAGGAGGACAGGCGGCTTGAGGCGCGGGAGGCATCACGCTCGCCTGCCGCGGGGTCCCTGGCGCTCCAGGAGCGCAGCGTCCTGGACCAGGAGCGGGCGCTGAAAGCGGCAGCGGGCGGCAACGCCGAGGTCTACACGGTCTACCACTACACCGTGGGCGCGGACGGGCGGCGTTACATCACGGGGGCCTCCGTGACCATGAAGGGGCAGGAGGCGGACCTGAACCGGGCAGGGGGCGGGCTTGCAACGCAGGAGATCCAACCCCAGGTGCCCGAAAGAGCGGGCACGGCGGAGGCCGACAAAACAGCCAAGGCCCCGGAAGCCCAACCCCAAGCGGACGCGGAGAGCGCGGAGGATCGGCAGAAGGACGCCCAGGTCCAGGAGCTGAAGCAGATCGAGCGGGAGGTCATCGCCCACGAGGCGGCGCACATGGCCGCTGCCGGCGCCCTGGGCGGAGGCGTCAGCTACACCTACACCGCAGGGCCGGACGGAAAGCGGTACATCACCGGCGGAGAGGTCCCCATCCAGATCCAGCCGGGGTCCACGCCGGAGGAGACGCTTCGCAACATGCAGCAGGTGCAGCGCGCGGCGCTGGCTCCGGCGGACCCGTCGGGGCAGGACCGTCAGGTGGCGGCCCAGGCAGCGGCCATGGCCGCACAGGCGCGCAGCGAGATCGCCGCAAAGAACGCGCAAAGGGCGGCCCGAAGGACCGACGCAACGCAGGAGGAAGACCCCTCCAGGACCGAAACGGTGGCCCGCGGGACGCCGGTGCCTCCGTCGGAAGCGGCGGAGCCGGACCCTTCCAAGGCGGGGGCCGCAGCCGTCGTCGCCTCCGTCCGCGCGGCGGACGTCATGGGCCAGCTCGCCGCCGCATAGAGGTCGCTCCCTGACAGAACAGGGCCCGCCGCGGGGTTTTGGGAAACCCCGCGGCGGGCCCTGCGCGTTCCTCTCCCGTCCCTAGGCCGGCCGGTTCTCTGGCTTGGGCTCCCGAAAGAGCAGCCCCTCGATGACCTCGTGGAGGGACGCGCCCTCGTAGAGGAAGGCAAAGACCCCCTCCGCGATGGGCAGCTCGATGCCGGCGCGCCGGGCGTAGGCGGTGAGGGCGCGCACCGTGTGCGCCCCCTCCACCACCTCTCCGACCTCCTCCGCGGCGAGGGCCGGCGTCTTGCCCCGGCCGACGGCCAAGCCGAAGCGGAAGTTCCGCGAGTGCTCGCTGTAGCAGGTCGCCATCAGGTCCCCGACGCCGGCGAGGCCGGCCAGGGTGAGGGGGTTTGCTCCCATGGCGACCCCCAGCCGCATGATCTCCGCGAGGCCCCGCGTCGCCAGCGCCGCCCTGGCGTTGTCGCCCAGCTCCAGGGCGCAGGCCACTCCCACCGCGATGGCGATGACGTTCTTCACCGCCGCCCCCATCTCGACGCCCAACACGTCGCCGCTCGTGTAGACGCGGAAGTGCGGACTGTTCATTCGCGCCTGCCAGTCCATCGCGGCATCCGGGTCCTCCGAGGCTGCGATGACCGCGGTGGGCAGGTCGCGCACCACCTCCTCCGCGTGGCTTGGGCCGGACATCGCGGCAAGGGAAACGCCCGGAAGGACCTCCGCAAAGATTCGGTGCGGCAGGAGCCCCGTCGCGATCTCGAGCCCCTTCGAGAGCGACAGGAAGCGCTTTCCCTCGACGGGCAGGTTCCGGACCCGCTCCAGGACGCCCCGCAGGGCCTGGGTGGGAAGGGCCGTGATCACGTGGCTGGCCGTCGCCAGCGCTGCAGCCATGTCCGACGTCGCCTCGAGGAAAGGGGCCAGGCCGTACCCCTTCAGGTGCTTGGGGTTCCTGTGGACCGAAGCGATGACCTGAGCCTGCTCCGGGTCCCGACACCACAGCACCGTTGCCAGCCCTCGCCGGGCCAGGCTGTTGGCCACGGCCGTGCCGAAGCTCCCCGCCCCAAGGACCGCAAACCGCATGTCAGTCCTCCTCCCCGGCCGGCGTCCCAGGCCGGACCACCAGCGTGATCCCCTCCATGGCCGCAACGACGCTTGAAGAGCCCACCGGCATCGTGCCGCCCTCCGTCCGCGCGCGCCACAGCTCCCCGTGGCAGCGCACCCTGCCTCCCTCCGGGGTGATCGTCGTCACGGCCACCGCCTCGAGGCCGATCATCCCCCGCTCCCCGGTGGTCACGCGCCGGCGCATCCCTCGAAAGACCAGCACGGCAAAGAGCACAAAACAGCCCCCCAGCGTCACCGCCGCTCCCGCCACGGCCGAGAGCGAGAAGCGCAGGAGCTCCCCTCCCGGCGCCTGGAACAGGAAGAGCCCGCCCAGACAGAAGACCCCCAGCCCCAGGACGCTCAGGATGCCCATGCCTCCCACCAGGAGGTCCCCCACCATCACCGCGATCCCCGCCCCCAGCAGGAGCACGCCGGCCCAGCTGAAGGGCAACATCTTGAGCCCGATGCCCCCCAGAAGCAGCATCAGGGCGCCCGTCGTCCCCAGGACGAAACCACCGGGGGTCATGACCTCGAAGAAGATGGCCAGCAGACCGCCCGACAGCAGCATGTAGGCTACCTCCGGACTGGACACGAACTGAATCAGCCGCTCCTGCAGGGTCATCTCCATCCGCTCCGTCGGAGCTCCCGGCCGAAGGCGGATCGTGACGGTCCGCGCGGAGTCCAGCTTCACGCGGCGCCCGTCGAGGGCCGCCAGGAGCGACGGGACGTCCGCGGCGATGAGGTCCACGACGCGCCGCTCAAGCGCCTCCTGGGCCGTCAGCGACAGGCTCTCGTCCACCATCAGTTGAGCGTCCACCTGGTTCCGCCCGCGCAGTTGGGCCACGGAGCGGATCTGGGCGCGGAGGTCGTTCAAGACCTTTTTGCTCATGTCATTCTCCCCCAGGTCCTCGCCTCCCGCGGAAACGGGGTGCGCCGCTCCGATGTTGGTCCCCGGAGCCATGGCCGCCACGTGGGCCGCCTGCACGATGAAGGCGCCCGCCGAGGCGGCGCGCCCGCCTCCAGGAACCCACACCACCACCGGCACGGGGGAGGCCAGGATGGACTGCACGATGCCACGCATGGACTCCACCAGCCCTCCTGGAGTGTCCAACTGGAACACCAGCACGTCCCGCCCCTCCTGAGCCGCCCGGCGGACGGCCTGCTGGACAAACTCCTCCATCTGCACCCCCACCGTGCCGGTGAGGGGCGCCACCAGGACGCCCCCTCCGCCCTCCGAGCCCCAGGCCACGGACAGGGCCAGGACGACGAGGAGCAAGGCCAGAGCGCAGGCCCGAACCGCCACCTTGACTGCGCGCATCTTCATCACGTGCAACGACCTCCCTTGGAGAAATACAAAATCAATGCTTTACGGCGCGAGCAAGCGCCGACGAACTTGCTTCAGGCAACCCGATTCCATCAGCGCGCCTTAAGGAACAGCGAGGCCAACGCCTCGTCCAGGTGCGCGACGCGGAGGAGCTCAAGCCCCTCGTCCCGCTCGATCCGCTCCCTGGAGCTGACCACGGCTGAAGTGAAGCCCAGGCGCGCCGCCTCCCGAAGCCTCATGCCGATGCGGGACACCGGGCGCACCTCTCCGGCCAGGCCCACCTCCCCCAGCCAGCAGGAGCCACCGGGGAGGGGCGTATTCCTCAGGGCGCTGGCCAGGGCCGCGCAGGCGGGCAGGTCCGCGGAGGGGTCCTGGATGGAAAGGCCTCCTGCCACGTTGAGGTACAGGTCGTGGGCGCTGGCGACGATGCCGCACCGCCGCTCCACGACCGCCGCCAGGAGCTGGAGGCGGTTCAGCTCCACGCCGCGGGCCGTACGCCTTGGATAGGGGAACACCGTGGGGGCGGCCAGCGTCTGAATCTCCGCCGCCAGGGGCGTCGTCCCCTCCAGAGCGATCGTCATGGCCACGCCGGGCACCGCGGAGTCCGAGCGGTTCCAGTAGAGCCCGCTCTTGTCCTCCACCGGCACGAGGCCGTCCTCCCGCATCTCGAAGACGCCCAGCTCCTCCGTGCTGCCGTAGCGGTTCTTCACCGCGCGGAGCATCCGATAGGAGGAATACCCTTCCCCGGAGAAGTCCAACACCGCGTCCACCATGTGCTCCAGCAGCATCGGGCCGGCCAGCCGCCCCTCCTTCGTGATGTGCCCGATCATGACGGCGGGGACGTTCCGCTCCCGTGCGGCATCGAGCACTCCCTGAGCTACGGCCCTCACCTGCGTCGGGGTACCGGGCCAGGTCCCCTCCTCCCCGGACCGCATGGCCTGCACGCTGTCCAGCACGAAGAAGGCCGCGTCCTCCAGGTTCGCCAGAGCTCCCTCCAGGTCCGTCCCGCAGGAGAGCATCAGGCGCTCCGACAGCGCCCCGATGCGCGCGGCGCGCAGGGCCACCTGAGCCTCCGACTCCTCCCCCGACACGTAGAGCACCTTTCGGCCGGCCGCAGCCACGCGCCCCGCCGCCTGGAGCAGGAGCGTGGACTTGCCGATGCCGGGCTGTCCTCCGATGAGGACCACCCCGCCCGGCGTCAGCCCGCCGCCCAGCACGCGGTCCAACTCGCCGATGCCCGTGGAGAGCCGCTCCGGGGGCCTGACCTCGACGGCGCTCACCACCTTCGCAGGCGTTGCCGCCCGCGGGCCTGCGCCCCGCCGTCCCGGTCGGGCTGCGGGTGCGGGGACGGCCTCCAGGGCGCCCCATGCCCCGCAGGACGGGCAGCGCCCCGTCCGCGTCATCGTGACGTGACCGCACTCCGAACAGACGTACCGCACCGCATCGCCCATCCCCATCCCTCCTTCAAAACGTATGGCCTGTAATATACTAAAAGCGAAGTTTGCGTCCGTCATGGGCAGAATTTTTGAGTTTGAGCTGAAAAACGCAGGGGCGTCGGGCGGGTCCACAGAGGGCAGCTGAGGTAATTAAGGAGAAGCGCGGCGCACGGAGGGCCCTTGCGCTTGAAGGGCGCGTCGGCTTTGACGTTCCCTCAATCGGTCGAAAGGACGGGTCTTGAACTTGAACAGGGTTATGCTGGGAATCACGCTGGCCGCGGCGACGGGGCTGATCTGGGGCGCCGGAAGCCCGGCGTACAAGCTTTTGGGACAGCAGGGCGTTTCCATGGTCACCGTCACCTTCCTCCGCTGCGCCGTTGGAGGCCCCGTCCTGTGGCTGCTCTTTCGCCTCCTGGCTCCACGGCATCTGAAGGCGGCGCCGCGGGACCTCATCCGGGTCCTCCTCCTGTCGATCCTGGCCCCCGCCCTCAACTACCTGGGCTTCATGCTCTCCGTAGTCTACCTGCCCGTGGCCACGGCCAACGTCCTGCACTACGTCAACCCCTTCGTCATCGCCCTGGGGTCCGCGCTGCTGCTGCATGAGCACCCCACCGCCTACGACCTCATCGGCGCCGTCCTCGTCCTTGCTGGAGTCACCTGCTCCGTCCTCACGCCGGAGTGGAGGTTCGACGTGGGGATATCGATCCCCGGCCTCCTCTGGGGCGTGCTGGCCATCTTCGGCATCGCGGCCCAGGCGCTCTGCGGGCGAGCCGGGTCCGGAGGAGGGATGAGCGGCCTCGGCTTCTTCTGCTGGTCCCACCTCCTGGGGACCCTCTGGATAGCGCTCTACAAGACCTTCGCCGAGGGCTGGGGCGACATGGCGACGCTGACGCCCGCCCAGATGGGCCTGATCGCCATCCCCCTCTTCGGCGGGACGGTGCTGGGCTTCTCCGCCTTCTACGCGGCCCTGCAGTACGTCCCTGCCCCCACCGTCACCCTGCTGACCTCCCTGGAGGTCCCCTCGGCGCTCCTCTTCACCGCCCTCGTCCTTGGGGCGCGGCCCACGGCGCCCCAGGCGCTGGGCTGCGTCCTCATCTTGGCCGCCATCGCGCTCTCCTCCTTCGGGGCGCAGCGGCGGGACGACGCGATCAGCGCACCACCCCGCTGATCGTGCCGCCGCCCACCACGACGTCCTCCTCCTCCATGTCGTACAGCACGAGGGCCTGACCCACCGTCGGGGCCCGCAGCGGCTCGTCGAACTCCACCCGCAGGCCCTCCGGGGTCTCTACCGCCGTGGCGGGGACCTCCCGCTGGCGGAAGCGCACCCTGGCCCTCACGCGCAGGGGGCGTCGGATGGAGGGCACGGAGATGAGGTTGAAGTCCTGTGCCGTGACCCCGCGGGCGGAGAGCCCCTCCCCGTGCGTCAGCGTGACGGTGTTGGCGTCAGGGTTGATGACCGTCACGAAGAGCGGCGCGCTGCTGGCGATGCCCAGCCCCTTCCTCTGGCCCACGGTGTAGCGCACGATGCCGCGATGGCGCCCCAGCACGCGCCCCGTGGCGTCGATGAAGTCCCCGGACGGATAGGACCTCCCCGTGTAGCGCTCCATAAAGGCGGCGTAGTCCCCGTCCGGAACAAAGCAGATGTCCTGGGAGTCGCGCTTTTGCGCGTTGACCAGGCCGCGGGCCTCAGCGGCCCTGCGCACCGCGTCCTTGCTCATCTCTCCCAGGGGAAGGAGGGTGTGGGCCAGCTGGTCCTGCGTCATCATGCAGAGGACGTAGCTCTGGTCCCGCGCCGGGTCCGTCCCCTTCCGCAACAGGTGCCGGCCCCGGTCCGGGTCCCAGCCGATGCGCGCGTAGTGCCCCGTGACGACGAAGTCCAGCCCCCTCTCCCGCGCAGCCGTCAGGAGCCGGCCGAACTTCAGGTGCCGGTTGCAGTCGATGCAGGGGTTGGGCGTTCCCCCCCGCTCGTAGGTCGCGATGAACTTCTCGACGACCCTCAGCCTGAATTCCGCCGCGCAGTCCAAAACCTCGTGAGGGATGCCCAAGAGCGCCGCGACCGCAGCGGCGTCCTCCGCATCCTTCCGAGGATGGCCCCGGTCGCAGGCGAACTCGTCCGAAAAGAGGCGCATCGTCGCCCCCAGGCACCGGTACCCCGCCTCCATCGCCAGACAGGCAGCCACGCTGCTGTCCACCCCGCCGCTCATGGCGACCAACGCGCCCCGACTCGTCCGCTCCATCCCCTCGCCTCCGAAAGGCCCGTCGGCCCGACAAAAAAGGCGCGGAGGAGAGAACCCCCCGCGCCGAACGCACGCCCGACCGCCCTACCGCGCGGGAACCGCCGCCAGCCTCTCCAGCGCGGCCAGCCTCAGACAGGTGCAGAAGACATCGATGGCCTGCTTCAACTCGTCTACCGGCGGCAGGCTCGGCGCGATGCGCACGTTGCTGTCCTGAGGGTCGCGGCCGTAGGGGAACGTCGCCCCGGCGGCGGTCATCGTGACGCCGGCCTCGCGGCACAAGCGCAGCGTTTCTTTGGCCGTGCCCGGCATGCAGTTGACGCTCACGAAGTAGCCCCCCTTCGGGTGCTGCCAGTCGGCGATGCCGAGCGGTGCGATCTCCCGCTCCAGTGCCTCCAGGACGGCATGGAACTTCGGACGCAGGATGTCCGCGTGCCGCTTCATCAGGGCCAGGACGCCCGCCTTGTCCTTCAGGAAGCGGACGTGGCGCAGCTGGTTCACCTTGTCGAAGCTGATCATCTGAACGTCCAGCAGTTTGCTGAAGTACTTCAGGTTCGCCTCGCTCATGGCCGCGGCGGAGATGCCCGCCCCCGGCAGCGTGACCTTGGAGGTGGAGGCGAACTCCAGGACCATGTCCGGCCTCCCCGCCTCCGCGCACAGGCTCAGGATGTCCGGGAAGGGGACGTAGTCCCCCTCGAACTCGTGGACGCAGTAGGCGTTGTCCCACATCAGGAGGAAGTCCGGCGCCGCGGGCTTCAGGGCCGCGATGCGGCGGACGGTTTCGTCGGAGTAGATGATGCCTTCGGGGTTCGAGTACTTCGGCACACACCACATGCCCCGCACCGCCGGGTCCCGGACCTCGCGCTCCACGGCGTCCATGTCCGGCCCGGTGGGCGTCATGGGGATCGTGATCATGGTCATGCCGAAGGTTTCGGATATCCTGAAGTGGCGGTCGTAGCCCGGCGCCGGACAGAGCCACTTCACTTCCGGCTCACGGCTCCACGGGCGTTCGCTGTGCAGCAGGCCGTGGGTGAAGGCCTTCGAGATGGCGTCGTACATCAGCTGGAGGCTGGCGCTGCCCCCCACCAGCACCTGCGAGGGCTGGACGCCCAAGAGCTCCGCAAAGAGCTTCCGGGCCGAGGGCAGCCCCTCCAGCCCGCCGTAGTTCCGGACGTCCATCCCGTCCACGACGAAATCGGAGTCGCTCCGCAGCACGTCAAAGATGCCGGAGACCATGTCGAGCTGCGCCTTGCCGGGCTTGCCGCGCGCCATGTTCAAGCTCAGCTTCCGCCCCTTCAGCTCCTCGTAACGACCCCGCACCACCTGCCGTTCCGCCTCCAGCTCCCCCTGGGCCATCTCCGCATACCTCTTCACGTCGAACCTCTCCTTTCGGGAATGTGTTTCAACCCGCTCCCCACTATACCACGCCCACAGGCTTATTTCCCATCGGGTCGGCGAGCCAGCGGACTATATTCGCAGGAGGCGGACAAAAAAGCGGGCGCGGGGAACCCCCGCGCCCACCCTACCCCGCAGCAGCGGAGAGAAAGCGGCCTAGGGCCTCTTCAAGAGGTCCTCACCCCAGCCCGCGGGCAGGAACTGGCCTCCGAACTTACCGTCGAACACGGCCTTCGTGGCCGGCGACTGAAACGCCTTCACGATCCTCTGAAAGAGCTCCGCCTTCGCCGGGTCCTCCAGGTCCGCCGTCCGCGCGACAATGATGTTCCAGTACTCACGGTCGCTGACGCTCGTGTCGTTGAAGACGACGTCCTCCGCCGTCAGACCGAAGTCCATCGCGTAGCCGCAGTTGATGATGGCCGCCGCCACGTCCGGCAGCACGGAGGGGATGGTGTTGGCCGCCACCTCGCTGATCTCGACCTTCACCTTGTACTCCTCGATGTCCTCCTTCGTGGGGCTGAAGGCGGCCCCGTCCTTCAGCTTGACGATCCCGGCCGCGGCCAGCACCTTGAGGGCCCGCCCGCCGTTGGTGGGGTCGTTCGGGATGGCGATGACGTCGCCGTCCTTCAGGTCCGCCACAGCCTTCACCTTCTTGGAGTAGAGGTTCAGCGGGATGATGAAGGTGCTGCCGACGGCCGTCAGCTTGTAGCCGTACTCCTTGATCTCGTTCTGGAGGTAGATGTCGTGCTGGAAGCCGTCCAGGTCGATCTCGCCGTCCGACAGCGCCCGGTTGGGCGTCACGTAGTCGGAGAAGTGGACGAGCTCAAGGTCGATGCCCTCCTTGGCCAGCTCCTCTTTCGCCGGAGCCCACATGTCCTCGTAGAGGCTGCCCACCACGCCGAGCTTCACCGTCTGGGCCGCAGGGGCTACGCCCGCCAGGCCGAGGAACGCCGCAAGGACCGCACTCGCAAAAAAGATCCGCTTCATCTCAAGGTCCTCCTTCTGCTCACGCTACTTGCGGAAGGGCGCGAGGAAGTCCTCGTCCCAGCCTGCGCTCACCACGTAGCCGCCGAACATCTTGTCGAGAACGGCCTTCGTGGCCTCGGACCGGAAGGCCTTGATCACCTTGTCGTAGAGCTCCACCTTGGCGGGGTCCTCCAGGTCCGCCGTCCGCGCGGCCACCAGGTTCCAGTAAGGCTTCTCGTTCAGGCTCGTGTCTCGGAAGATGGCGTCCTCCAGCTTGAAGCCGAAGTCCATGGCGTAGTTTCCGTTGATGACGGCGGCCGTCACGTCCGGCAGCGCGGCGGGGATGATGTTGGCCGCCATCTCCTTGATCTCGACCTTCACGTTGTACTTCTCGACGTCGGCCACCGTGGGGCTGAAGCCCGCGCTCTCCTTCAGAGTGATAAGCCCCGACGCGGCCAGCACCTTGAGGGCCCGACCGCCGTTGGTCACGTCGTTGGGGATGGCCACGGTGTCCCCGTCCTTGATCTCCGAGATGGACTTCACCTTCTTGGAGAAGATGTTCATGGCCTCGATGAAGGTGCCGCCGATGTTCGTCAGCTTGTAGCCGTACTCCTTGATCTCGTTCTGGAGGTAGATGTCGTGCTGGAAGGCGTTCAGCTCGATGTCGCCGTCCGACAGCGCCCGGTTGGGCGTCACGTAATCCGTAAAGGGCACGAACTCCAGGTCGATCCCCTCCTTCGCCAGCTCCTCCTTCGCAGGAGCCCAGAAGTCCTCGTAGATACCGCCCACCAGGCCCAGCCTCACCGTCTGAGCTGCCGTCGCCGTACCCGTCAGGGCCAGCGCAAGCACTGCCGCCGCAAAAAACGCCTTTTTCATCCCAACCATTCCTTTCGTCTCGTTCTAAGGGAGCGCCGACCGTCCCGTACCGGGGCGCGCGCCTCCTCGAAAAATTTTAAGGGACGCCGCCTCAGTGGGTGCTCCGGCGCGCGATGCGCTCGCCCAGCCACTGGACGACGCTGACCGCGGCCACGAGAAGGATCACCGTCACCCACGTGATGTCCGTCATGTTTCGGTCGTGCCCGTAGCGGATGGCGAAGTCGCCCAGCCCTCCCGCGCCCACGGCGCCGGCCATGGCCGTCAGGCCCAGCAGGCTGATGGCGGTGATGGTGGTGCCTCGCGCGATGGGGGCGACGCTCTCCCGCAGGTACACGCGGAAGATGACCTCGAGGGGGCTCGATCCCATGGAGAGCGCCGCCTCCACCAGCCCCTTGTCCATCTGGGCCAGGGCGGACTCCACCTGGCGCGTAAAGAAGGGCGCCGCCCCGAACACCAGCGGCACGATGGCGCCGCGCACGTAGATGGCCGTGCCCGTCAGGAGGCGGGAGAGGGGCATCAGGGCCGTCAGCAGGATGATGAAAGGGATGGACCGAAACAGGTTCACCAGCTTGTCCAGCACGTGATAGAGCGCGGGCCGTTCCAGGATTCCGCCCGGCTTCGTCACCGTCAGCACCACGCCGAGGAACAGCCCCACGACGAAGCAGATGGACCCGGCCCACACCTCCATCAGGATCGTGTCGCCGACGGCCTTCCAGAACTCCGGAAGCCGCTTCATGAGGTTCGGCAACGCCTCAGTCAGAAACGTCTGCATCCTTGATCACCTCCACCTTCACGCTGTGCTGTCTCAGATACTCGATCGCGTCCTCGATCCTCCGCCGCTCGCCCTGGAAGATCACCACCGTGCCGCCCACCAGCGCGTCCGCCACGATCTCCACGTCCGCCAGGATGATGTTCAGGTCAATGTCGAACTTCCGGGCCGTCGACGAGATGAGGGGCGTCGAGACGCCGTTCTGGAGGTAGGTAAGCCGCGCCAGGATCTCGCCCCGCCTCAGGTTCACGACGTTCGAGTCGTTCCACACCAGCTCCTCGGCCTTGGCGAGGTGGGACGTGGAGCGCACGAAGTTCTTCGTCGTTCGGTGCTGCGGCGTCGCAAAGATGTCGAAGACGCTGCCCTCCTCCACGATCCGCCCCCGCTCCATCACCGCCGTGCGGCTGCAGATGCTCTTCACCACCTCCATCTCGTGAGTGATGACCACCACCGTCAGGCCCAGCCTGCGGTTCAGCTCCCGGATCAGGCGCAAGATCGACGCAGTGGTCTGCGGGTCCAGCGCCGAGGTCGCCTCGTCGCACAGCAAAATTTTCGGATCGTTGGCCAGGGCCCTTGCGATGGCCACCCTCTGCTTCTGCCCCCCCGACAGCTCCGAGGGGTAGGCCTCCTCCTTGTCCAAGATGTCCACCAGCGACAGGAGCTCCCGAACCTTCTCCCGCACCTGCTCCCGCGACAGGCCGCTGCCCGCCAGGGGGTAGGCCACGTTCTGCCCCACCGTTCGGGAGGGCATCAGGTTGAACTGCTGGAAGATCATCCCGATCTTCCGCCGCGCCCGATAGAGGTCCTTCGGGGCCAGCTCCGTCATCTCCACGCCGTCGATGCGGACGGAGCCCGACGTGGGGCGCTCCAGCAGGTTGATGCACCGCACCAGCGTGGACTTGCCCGCGCCGGAGAAGCCGATGATGCCGTAGATCTCTCCGTCCTCCACTCTCAGGGAGACGTCGTTCACAGCGTCCACCGCCGTGCCCCCGTCCGCCCTGAACCGCTTCACGATGTGCTCAAGCTCAATCAAGCCATATTCCCCCTAAATCAAGGAGCCGCCGCCGTTCTTCCGACATTGGCCCAACCTGTCAGCCTACAAAAAAAGCGGGACGCACCGCGCTCCCGCCAATAAAAAAAGCGGGGCTTCACCGCTCCCCGCTTTGATCTCTATGGACCGGGCCTTCCGAAACAGGACCCCTGAAACCCTCAGCGGACAGCATCAGTTGTGTACATGCGCATCATCATGCCCATGCACATCATCATGCCGCCCACGAAAAGAACGATTCCGGTTTCAGGCTTCATCCCACGAACTCCCATCCTCGAAAATTTATGCTGCGCAGTATACCTCAGAGGCCCTCCGTTGTCAAATTTTTCAGCCGCCGGTCGCGCTTGCCGTACTCGTCCTGCAGGGCCGCCCATGCGCAAAGCGGAACCCGCACGGCGTTCAGCCGCAGTGCGGCCTTTAGCAGGGGGTCCATGCCTCAGTCCCGTTCTCCTTCGCGTCGGGCAGTGCCTCCTGATCCTTCCAACTCCACCATTTCAGCTTTTTCGGATCGGGTTCCTCCGTTGAGGCAAAGTAGACGGCACACCGATAAACGTAGAGTTGACACCGGTCGATCCGGCACCCGCGCAGGGCACAGTCGCGCTCATACAGCACCTCCGGATCCACGTTCCGCAGGGACTCGACTGTCGTGTAACCCAGGCGGATCAAGTCCTCCTCCGTCCTGGGCCCGACGCCAGGGATGCGGCGCAGGTCGGTCTTCATGTTTTTTCCTCGCTTCCCCTCATGGGGCCTCTTGCCCCGGTCTGTCTCTCGAACGAGTAGGAGTCTGCATCGTGATGACTTTCGTCGCTATCCTCCCGACAAAAGCGCGGTCGTGCTCCACGAACAACAGCGTGGGCTTGAACGTCAACAGAAGCTCTTCGATCTGGATGCGCGAAAAAACGTCCACAAAATTGAGCGGTTCGTCCCAGATGTAGAGGTGGGCACTCCGGCTTAGGCTCGCGGCGATCAGTACCTTTTTCTTCTGCCCCTGGCTGAGCTCCGACATATCGACATTGAGCTTCTCCCGGACAATATCCATTTTTTCCAGAAGCGAACGGACCAGGCTCTCATTTAGCCCTTCTCGCCTTGCGTAGTCCGAAAACCGTCCCCTCAGGAAAGAGACATCCTGCGGCACGCAGGATATGGAGAGTCCCGATGCCCGGTGCATCTCTCCGCAAAAATCCAGGTCCTTTCCCCCGATTAACTTCAGGATACTGGACTTTCCGGTTCCGTTTCCCCCGATCAGGGCAATGCGCTCGCCGCGCCCGACCTCGAAGCCGACATCCCTGCAGGCGACGTGACTGCCGTAGCGGACCGAAACGCCAGAGACACGGACAAGCGTTTCCGAATGATGCCACAGAGGGCACAGCTGAAGCACCTGAGTTGTCTCGACGTTTCGGAGCAAACCCCTTTTCGTCTCGATCGCAGCCTGACGCCGGCTCTCCAGACTCTTGGACCGCTTCATCATCTTCGCGGCTTTGTGACCGACAAACCCCTTGTCCAAGGCGCCGCGTTTGCTGCTCTCCACCCGATTCGACCATTCGGCGGTGCGTTGGGATGCCTCCTTCATCCGGCCAATCTCCCTCTCCAGCTTTTCGTTGAGATTCCGTTCCATACCGTCCTGCAGCTCCCTGTTACGGAACCATGAGGAGAAGTTCCCCTTCCGGAGTTCCACTCCGGATCGATTCAGGGCCAGAATATGGTCAACACAGTCGTCCAGAAGTGTCCGATCGTGCGACACGAGGATGAAACCCCGCTTGGACCGCAGATAATCGACGACGACCGCACGAGCCTCGGCATCCAGATGGTCGGTCGGTTCGTCGATGAGCGCGAAAACATCATCCTCCAAAAACAGGAACGCCAGAAGCACCTTGGTGCGTTCACCGTGAGAAAGCGTCTTGAAAGGACGAGCCAGGATCTCCTCCGGGCACTGAAGACGGGAGAGCTCGCGCTTCAGAGCCCAGAGCGGCCGGTCAGGACAGCATGAGGCCAGAAGAGCCAGAGCGTCCCTCTCTTCGTCCACGGATGGAGCGGGGAATCGCCGGGTTTGAAGACGGGGCGTTATCGTCCCCTGATATTCGTATTTCCCCTGGATCAGATCCAGCAGCGTCGTCTTACCGCGCCCGTTTCGGCCGACGAGCCCCAGCTTCCAGTCCGTGTCGATATAGAGCGAAAGCTCCTTGAAAAGCGGAGCCGGAGCGCCCGGGTAGGCGAAGGTGAGGTTGGAGATAGCAATCTGCGTCATGGCGTCTTCTCTCTATCAAGACAAAAATGCGGCGCGGAAGCGGCCTCTCGAAAAAATACGTGGCCCTTACCCCTTTCCCGACCGCAGCAGCCCCGGAACCCAATAGCGTTTGTTCGCCGCCTTCCAGCGCATCCCTGGGGGTTCGGAATCCATTCAGCTTATCCTTTCCGCTTGGAAAACCCCTTAACCTGAACGGTCTTTACGGGATGGAACGTTAT
>NZ_DBHLDX010000021.1:0-31399 GCF_057312375.1 Fretibacterium sp. | reverse complement strand
TCCACGCAGAGCTTGACCTTCTCGAACGCGCTCCTGGTGAAGGAGTCCGTCCCCAACAGCACCACGTCGCACGCGCCGTTTCGGATGAGCTCCGTGCCGCCGAACAGAAGCTCCGGCCGGCTCCCGCGCTCCTCCCCCAGGTACTGATAGACGTCCGTGCCGTGGAGGTGCTTGCGCCCCACCACCACACCAACGATCTCAACGCCCGTCTTCTTCAGAAGCATTCGCGCGATCCCGCTCCCCATCGCGCCAAATCCCCATATGACCACACGAATATCCCTCATAAAAACGCCTCCTCGGTACAGAATATTGATGGTGCAAAACCGCCTGCCTCCTCATCGAGGGCCCGCGCAGCGCGTCCATCCCCCACGGTGCTGCGGCAAGGTGTCTGTGCTGGGGCGGCTCCTGCCTCCCCGGCTGCTTGCGGAGGCCCTGCAAAAGAAGAAAATTGTATGCGTTGAATACCGATTTAGAATAGCATAAAGCGGATGAAAAGAGAACCCCTCCATCCGCTGCGGGAGCCGATCGAGGCCGCTGCGGCGCGAGCGAAAAACATCTTTCGTTTTAGATTTTGTTATCGAATTTTGAATGAATTGACGTTTTAGCGGAAAGATACTTTACAAACCCTCTCGTCTGATGGTAAAGTGTTGAGGTCGGTTGCCCGTTCCAAATCGTTTTTTGAGCGCGTGTGCAAAGCATTTTCAGGAGGTGAAGTTGTATGTTGAAGAAAGTTCTTGCGTCACTGGCGTTGGTGCTCCTGTTGGCTGGGAGCGGGCTGGCTGCGGACCCGATCCGGATTGGCTACCTCGTCGCTCTGACCGGCGACAACGCCCCCTTCGGCATCACCGAGGCCAACATGGCCCGGATGATCGTGGACGAGCAGAACGAGGCGGGCGGCCTTCTGGGCGGTCGTCCCATCGAGCTCATCGTCTACGACACGAAGACGCGCAACGAGGACGCGGTCAACGCGGCCCGCCGCATGATCGAGAGCGACCGCGTGTGCGTGATCATCGGGGACCTGGCGAGCGGCATCAACATCGCGACGGCCCCCATCGTCAACCGGGGACACGTCCCCCAGATCTCCACCATCGGCACGAACCCGCTGGTGACGGTTGACGAGAAGGGCAAGGTGAGGCCCTACTCCTTCCGAATCTGCTTCACGGACCCGTACCAGGGCGCCATCGCGGCGGACCTGGCCTACAACGACCTGAAGAAGACGAAGGCCGCCATCCTGTACAACGTCGGTTCCGACTACGCCCACGGGCTCCGCGAGTTCTTCACCGAAAACTTCAAGCGGCTGGGCGGCACGATCGTGGCGGACGAGGGCTTCCGCGGCGAGGACGTGGACTACCGCGCACAGCTCACCACCATCAAGGCGTCGGGCGCGGAGTTCCTGTTCCTCCCCGGCATGGGCAAGGACATGGCGCTGGCCATCAAGCAGGCGCGGGAGCTGGGCTTCGACGGGACCATCGTCGGCGGCGACGGCTTCAGCGACATCATGTTCGAGATCGCGGGCGATGCCATGAAGGGGACGTACTGGATCAACCACACCTACATGGAGGATCCGGAGATGGCCCCCATCTACGAGCGCTACCAGAAGCGCTACAACGACGTCTGCAAGGAGTTCCTGGACGGCGCCATGGCGGCGGATGCGGTGTACTGGGTCTTCGACGCCATCACCCGCGCGGGCGTGGACGAGGGACCTGCGATCGCGAAGGCCCTTGAGGAGACGAAGGGCCTGAAGCTGCACCACGCTACCATCACCATCGACCCCGCGACCCATAACCCCATGAACAAGGCCGGCGTGGTCCTGCGGGTCGACGACGACCTGAAGACGGAATTCTACAAGAAGATCGAACCCAAGGCGGAGTAGGGAGTGGGGGCGAACGCTCAACGGACCCAAAGTGAGAGCTTGCCTTTGGCCCCGCAAGGAGGCCTGACGAGTGGCACGAAGCCGTGCGGCGCCGCTAGGCCTGAGAGGTAACCCCGCCGGTTCCGCAGCAGCGTCCGGCCAGATCAAGAGCGTCCGCCCCAACAGGGGCGAACGCTCTTCATGCAAACAATCGTCTGACCGGTAATTTGCGGCCGATGATTCTCCGTATCGTTTGCACTTCCGGTAGCTCAGGCAAGTCCACATACGGATTCACCGAATAGTCGCTCACCGGAAGGTTAGACTTGGAAAGAACGGTCTTGACCTCAATCTCTCTTATAATCGGCTCCGACGTCATTATCAACTTCCCCTATGGATAGGCTTATCGCTTATCCGGTGCGGTATTACAAATTCATCCGGGTTCGGGTAGCCTATACCGATATTGATTACATCGTTGAATCCCATAGACTTCTCCTTTAGGGAAACACTGATTAAGTCGTTAAGAACCGTCAACCGCATGGACTCCCTTCAGTGCCTGGAACTTCATCAGGCCGCGCGAAGCGCGTGGGGATTGGGACTGACGGCCCGTGAGCAAGGGCGAACGGCAGCCGGAAGGCTCCCCGAAGGGGGGCGTAGCCCCATTTTAAAATTTTAAGGAAGCGCTGAAGGATACCCTTTGTTTGATGCTCCTTGATTGCTTTCAACAACTTTTGAAGATTAATCAGCGCTTCCTTAGATATGCAATATCATTTTTATGTGAGGTATCCCGTCCAGCAGAAATTCCTCTGATACCTGCTGAAAGCCCAGTTTTTCGTAAAAACCCCTTGCGTATGTCTGCGCTTCCAGATAAATCTGTTTTGCTCCAAAATGTTTCTGCGCTACCAGTAAGCCTTCCTTCAAAATTTGGCTGCCCAAGCCACATCTCCGTTTCGCTGCGATGACGCGACCGATGGAAACGTACTCGCTTTCGATCTCTTTATCCATTACCCGCAGATAAGCCTGAACGCCGTTTTCGTCCTTCAGATACACGTGAATGGCAGCTTGATCGCAGTTGTCGAGTTCTGGGTACGTGCAGTTCTGCTCGACCACGAAAACATCCACACGAAGTTTCAGAATGGCGTACAGTTCTTCATTTGTTAATTCATGGAATCGTTTTATGTTGAGTTCCATACCATCACCACCTACATATCAAATCATCTCCAACTGCCGAAATGCAGTTGCTTTTTTTAAATCAGGGACAGTCTGCTCCAATTCTTTTTCGTTGGGGTCGGCATAACCGACCCCGATGAACACAGGCATCATATAGGTTGCTGGCACCTTCAGCCGCTTCTTTACCGCCTCGTGCTCTTCGTTCATGGGGATTCTCATGGAGCACGCCAATCCTTCGGCAGTCGCCGCGAGAAAGATGTTTTCTATAGAGCACCAGATCGTGGTAAACGGATTCATCTCTTTATCTGTTTTCAAAACGATGAAATGCCAGTTGCGGTTATAATTCCATATGGGGTGTTGGCATTTTTTCAACAGCCAGATCAAGAGCGTCCGCCCCAACAGGGGCGGACGCTCTTTCTGCAGCCTTATCTGTCACTTCCCTCCGCCCAGGTAGACCGCTTCGATCTCCGGGTCAATCAGCAGGTCGCTCGACGTCCCCTCCTTGACGATGGACCCCGTCTGGATGACGTAGGCCCGGTGGGAGAGCTGGAGCGCCTTCTTCGCGTTCTGCTCGACGATGAGGATCGTCGTGCCCAGCTTCCGGTTGATGACGGTCAGCTCCTTGAATATCTCGTTGATGATGATGGGGGCGAGGCCCAGGGACGGCTCGTCCAGGAGGAGCACCTTGGGTCGGGCCATGAGGGCGCGGCCGACGGCCAGCATCTGCTGCTCGCCGCCCGACAGCGTCCCCGCGTACTGTTCCTTGCGCTCCAGGAGGCGGGGAAAAAGCTCAAAGACCTTCCGCTCCTGTTCTTCAATGGCGCTGCGGTCGGAGAGGGGGAAGGCCCCCATCCTGAGGTTCTCCATGACGGTGAGCGGGGCGAAGACCTTGCGCCCCTCCGGCGCGAGGGAAACGCCGCTGGTCACCACCTGATAGCTCCTCCGGGGCAGGTCCCGGCCCTCCAGCAGGATCCTGCCCGAGGCGCGCGGGACGTCGCCCATGATGGCGTTCATCATCGTCGATTTTCCCGCGCCGTTGGCCCCGATCACCGCAACGATCTCTCCGGGGAAGACGTCGAGCGAGATGCCCCTCAGGGCCTGAATGGCGCCGTAGTTCACCGAGAGGTCCTGAACGGAAAGGATGGGGGTTCTCTCGTCAGCCATTTGTCATTCCTCCTCCCCAAGGTAGGCCTTGAGCACTTCGGAGTGCTGGCGGATCTCCTCCGGACTGCCCTCGGCGATCTTTGCGCCGAAGTTCATGCAGATGATGTGCGGACAGATAGCCATGACCATGTCCATGTGGTGCTCGATCAGGAGGATGGTGAGGCCGAGTTTTCGATGCAGCTGGGTGATCAGCTCGTTGAGCTCGTGCACCTCGTCGGCGTTCATGCCCGCGGCTGGTTCGTCCAGGAGCAGGAGCTGCGGCTGAAGCGCGATGGCGCGGGCGATCTCAAGCCGGCGCTGCAGGCCGTAGGGCAGGGTCCCCGCAGCCTGTTCCGCGCGGTCCGCCAGGTCGACCTGCTTTAGGAGCTCCATGCTCTCCCTGCGGATCGCGGCCTCGCGTCCGCGCCAGCGGCCGAGGTGCGTGACGGCCTCGAAGAACGAGTAGCCGTGGTGCTGCTGCGCCGCGGTCATGACGTTCTCAAGGACCGTCGAAGCCGGAAAGAGCCTGAGGTTCTGGAAGGTGCGGGCTATCCCCAGGCGGATGACCTGATAGGACCGCAGTGCGTTGATGTTTTCGCCCATGAACTCGATGTCGCCGCTGCTCACGTCGTAAACGCCGGTCACCAGGTTGAAGATGGTGGTCTTCCCCGCGCCGTTGGGTCCAATGAGCCCCGCAAGCTCCCCTCGTTGGATGACGAAGCTCATGTCGCTGACGGCCTGGACCCCGCCGAAGAACTTGTTGACGCTCTTCAGCTCCAGCACCGCGTTCTCCGATGTCGGGTTCATCAGTGGCCCCCTCCCTTCTCGTCCAGTCCGGCGACCGGGGACTTCTTCCAGCGCTTCAGGACCCGCCGGACGTAGGCCGGGGTCAGCTCGTTGGTCCCCATGATGCCCTCCGGACGGAGGACCATGATCAGCACCAGCACAGCCCCGTAGACGAGCATCCTGTACTGGGAGATGGGGCGGAACAGCTCCGTGACCAGTGTTAGGATCGTCGTGCCGATCAGGCAGCCGCTCGTGGACCCCAGCCCGCCGAAGACGACGATGGAGACCAGCTCCGTTGACTTCACCTGATCGAACATGACGGGCTGGATGAAGGACATGTAGCCCGCCAGGAGCGCGCCCGCCACGCCGCAGTAAAATGCCGAGATGGCGAGGCTCAGGACGCGGAAGCGGGCCGTGTTGAAACCCAGCAGGGACGCCGCCACGTAGTCGTCCCGGCAGGCCTTGAAGGCGCGCCCGTACCGGCTGTTGATCAGGAAGAACATGAGCACGCACAGGACGAGGAAGAAGGATACGGCCACGGTCATGGACGTGTAGTTGTCGATTCCGGGGTAGCCGCGCGCGCCGCGCGTGACGCTGTTCCAGTTCTCGATGATGAGCCGGATGGCCTCCCCCAGCCCCAGGGAAACGATGGCGTAGTAGTCGCCCACCAGCTTGAGCGTCGGGAGGCCGATGAGGTAGGCCAGCACCATCGACAGGATGCCCCCCGCGAGGATCGCGGCGACGAAGTGCACCTCGTATTCGACGGTCAGGATGGCCGCCGTGTAGGCGCCGATGGCCATGTACCCCGCGTGTCCCAGCGTGAAGATGCCGGTGAAGCCCGTAAAGAGGGAAACTCCCAGAGCGGCGATGAGGTTGATCGCCAGAAGGGTGACGACTCCGGATGCGTAACCTTCCACCATGATGATCCCCCCTATACCTTCTCGCTGACGGACTTGCCGAAGAAGCCCGTGGGGCGTATGATCAGCGTCACGATGAGGATGCCGAAGACGACGAGGTCGCGGAACTGGCTTGAGATGAAGCCGGCGGTCAGCATCTCGGCGAGCCCCAGGATGATGCTGCCCAGCACGGCCCCCGGCAGAGAGCCAAGCCCGCCGATGACGGCCGCGATGAAGGCCTTCGTCGTGATGGCGTTCCCCAGCTGGGGATAGAGCGTGTAGCGCACGGAGAGAAAGATTCCCCCCACGGCCGCGAGGAGCCCCGCGACGAAGAACACGATGGCGATGAGGCGGTTGACGTTGACCCCCATCAGCCCCGCCGTCCGGAGGTTGTAGGACGCGGCTCGTATGGCCAGCCCCCACTTCGTCTTGACGAGGAAGACCTGCAGCCCGATGAGGAAGACCACGGCCGTGATCAGCGACAGGATGTCGAAGGCGCTCGTCGTGATCAGCCCGAAGAAGCGGACGGGGGTCATGGGAATCACGGGCGGCAGAGCGCGGAAGCGGCCGCCGATGGTCACGACGAAGAGGTTTTCGATCACGATGCTCATTCCCATGGAGGCGATGAGCATGTAGAGCGTGACGGGCGTGCGCTCACGGATGGGACGGTAGGCCAGGCGCTCCACGACGATGGCCGAAACGCCCGCGCCGACGAGGGCGGCAAGGGAGGCCGTCCAGATGTCCAGTTTGAGGGTGAGGAGGGCGTAGTAACAGATGTAGCCGCCGATGACGAGGAAGCCGCCGTGCGCGAAGTTCGAGAAGAGCAGCACGGAGTAGACCAACGAGTAGCCAACCGCGATGAGGGCGTAGACCGACCCCAGCGACAGCCCGTTGATCACCTGTTGAATCAGGGTGACGAAGAGATTCAAAATTTAACACCTCGATTTCGTTGAGTGGGGTGGAGGCGGAACCGCCCAAACGCTTTGGAGCCCGGATCGTCGGCCCTTGTGCGTCCTGCGCCCGCACTCCGAAAGGGGGCGAGGCCGCATAGAAACGGGGCCCAGGACCGACGAACGCCAGCCTTGGGCCCCCCCGTGAACGCGGTTTATTTCGGCTCTATCTTCTTGTAGAACTGCGTGTTCAAGTCGTCGCCGACCTTCAGGATGATGCCCGCCTTGTTCAGCGGGTTGTGGTCCTCGGGGTTGATGGTGAGGGTGGCGTGGTTCAGCTTGAGACCCTTCGTTTCCTCAAGTGCCTTTGCGATCGCAGGCCCCTCGGCCACGCCCGCACGCTTGATGGCGTCCAGGACCCACCACATGGCGTCGTAGGCCATCGTGCCGTTCACGAATTCCTTGCACTCGTCGTTGTAGGTTGCCTTGTAGCGCGCGAAGATCGGGGCCATGACGGGGTCCCCCAGGTAGGTGTGGTTGATCCAGTACGTCCCCTTCATGGCGTCGCCCGCGATCTCGTTCATGAACTCGCCGTACCCGTCGCCGCCGATGACGGTGACGTCGAGCCCCAGCTCCTGGGCCTGCTTGATGGCCAGCGCCATGTCCTTCCCCATTCCCGGCAGGAACAGGACGTCCGCGCCCGAGTTCTTGATGGTGGTGAGCTGCGCGCGGTAGTCCACGTCCGTCTCGCGGAAGCCCTCGTCCGCCACGACCGTGCCGCCCAGCTTCTGGAAGTCCTTGGTGAAGAACTCGCGGAGCCCGTGGGCGTAGTCGGAGCCGACGTTGTACAGGATGGCGGCCTTCGTCTTCTTCAGGTCGTTGTAGGCCAGGTCGGCTGCCAGCGCGCCCTGATAGGGGTCCGTGAAGCAGATTCGGAACGAGTAGGGGCGGACCTTGCCCTTGTTGTCCACGGTCACGAGCGGGTTGGTCCCGATGGTGGAGATCTGGGGGACGTGGCCCTTGTTCACGATGGGCGCCGTGGCGATGTTGATGCCGCTGGTGTTGGCCCCGACGATGACGCAGACGCCGTCGCTCTCGATCATGCGGCGCACCGCGTTGACCGCGTCCTCGTTGCGCGTCTTCGTGTCGTAGACGACGAGCTCAATGGGACGCCCCAGGATGCCTCCCGCGGCGTTGGTTTCGCTGACCACCATCTTCGCCATGTTGACCTCGGTGATGCCGTACTGCGCGTAGTCGCCCGTGAGCGCGGCAAGGTAGCCGATCTTGATGGGGCCCTCCGCTGCGTACGCCGCCCCTGAAACCGCCAAAACCATTGCCAGTACCGCTAAAGCCTTTCTCAATGTGTCCACCTCCAGATAATTTCAATAGATTTCGGGAAAGCCGTTGGAAATAATTTTGAGGAGCAGAAATTTTATAACTATTATTGTACCGGCCCGACGTGAAAATGTAAAGGACCCTGTCGCGATGTGCTCCGGCAGGGTCCTCGCCCTCCGGCCTAGAATGGGCCGTAGTTGATCGCGACCGCGCCGACGATGAAGGCGACTTGGAGCAGGAAACAGATGGCGTAGAACGGGATGATCCAGCGATAGTAGCGCGAGAGCGGGATCTTGACCATGGCGCAGACGATGACCATGAAGCCCGTGGGCCACAGCAGGTTGGAGAAGCCGTCTCCGAACTGGAAGGCCAGCACCGCGATCTGCCGGTTCAGGTGGATGAGGTCGGCGATGGGGGTGATGATGGGCATGGCGACGGCGGCCTGTCCCGATCCCGACGGGATCAGGAAGTTCAGCAGGTTCTGGAACACCAGCATGCCGACGGCGCTTGCGTAGAGGGACAGGCCCTCGAGGAGGCTGACGCAGCCGTGAATCAGCGTGTCGATGACGTTACCCTTCGTGAGCACGACGAGGATGCCGCGGGCCACGCCGACGGTCAGCGCGGCGACGACCCCCCTGGACAGCCCGTCGCAGAGCGTGCTCGCGATGCGGTTGGGGCCCCAGCGGTTGATGAGCCCCACGACGACGGAGACGATCATGAAGATCGCGGCGACCTGGTTGATGTACCATCCCAGGAAGATCAGCCCGTAGCCCATGACGCAGACGCCGACGAGGAGCGCGAGCATCGAGAGCTTGCGCTGAAGCGTGAACGGCGTGTTCATCTTCTCCTCGTCGATGGTGAAGTCGGAGTAGTCGACGTCGCTGACGAAGCTCTTCGAGGGGGCCTTCTTCACCCGGTTCGCGTAGTTCAGGACGTAGAGGATGCTGAAGGCCGTCATGACGGCGAGGACGAGGCAGCGGTATCCGATGCCGGAGAACATGGGAAGCTCCGCGATGCCCTGCGCCACGCCGATCGTGAAGGGGTTGACGGTGGCCGAGGCAAAGCCGATCCCCACCGGGACCACGGAGATGGCCACGCCTGTGAGCGCATCGTACCCCAGCGCGATGCTGAGGGACACGAAGATCGGCGAGAAGGCGATGATCTCCTCATAGGACAGCGTTCCGGTCGAGCCCCAGATCGAGAGGATCGTCATCAGGACGACGATCAGGCCCAGGGAAAACCGTGGGTTCTTCTTCGCCTTGCGGACCATCAGGGCGATGCTGGCGTCGATGGCTCCGGTCTTCTCCATCAGGTAGAGGCAAGAGAACGCCGCAAAGATGAGGAAGACGATGTTGGCCGCCTCGATCAGGCCAAGCTCCAAGGCAACGAACATGTCGAAGATGCCGACGGGCGTGTCCTTCACGTACTTGAAGGAGGTGGGGTCGATGACCGTCCTCTTGAGTCCCTCGTCCATCACCCTGGCGTACTGCCCCGCGGGGACGATGTGGGTGGAGATGGTCGCCAAGACGAGCACGCAGAAGAGGAGCACGAAGATGTGGGGCAGTTCACGGAGCTTTTTCGCGGGGGGCTTGAGGTTCTCTGACACTTTGAATTCCTCCTAAATAATTATGGAATAAACACGAGGACGAAGTCCTCTTGAATCTGTCCGGTCCGGAAGCAGCCGCGCCCGACGCCCGCCGGTTCGCGAGGTCGAAGCGGCGCGTCCGATTTGATCCTCACTGCGCCCTGATGTACCCCCAAAGGTCCTCCTGGCGCACGGCGGCCAGGCCCTCGCTGAAGGGCCGCACCTCGTCGTATTGGTTGTTCAGGACGTTCTCGCCCAGGACGTTGACGAAGCTCCATCGGGCGTCCGTCGCCGTCCCGGCGACCCCCTCGCTGAAGGGCAGGGCCTCGTTGTAGCGGTGGGGGATGACGAGGCGTCCCCGCGCGTCGATGTAGCCCCAGGCGCGATAGCTCGCGTGGAGCTTCACGGGGGCAAGGCCGTACTTGAAGGGGCCCGCCTCGTCGAAGGAGGCCTGGATGCGGTCCCGTCCCGCCACGTCGATGTAGCCGAACCGCCCCTGGACCTCCACGGCGGCCAGCCCCTCGCTGAAGGGTCCGGCGCTCAGGAACTGGGGTGGGATCTTCATGTGTCCTCCTGCGTCGACGTAGCCCCAAAGGCCGTTGCGCCGCACCGGCGCAAGCCCCTGGGAGAAGGAGCCGGCCGCCTCGAAGCTCGGCGCGATGGCAAACCGGCCCGTCATGTCGATGAAGCCCCAAAGGCCGCCGCGCTGCACGGCGGCGAACCCCTGGCTGAAGGGCAGCCCTCCCTCGAAGGTGGCGTCCCCGAAGACGGGCTTCCCGTCGGGGTCGATGTAGCGGTCTCCGACGAAGGCCACCCCTTCGCTGAAGGGCCCCGCCTCCGGGACTCGATAGACGAAGGGCAGGACCATGCGCCCCAGGCTGTCGATGTAGCCCCAGGCATCATTTGACTTCACGGCGGCCAACCCCTCGTGGAAGTCCCTTGCCTCCGCGTACTCGAAGTCGATCACGACGCGCGGCGGGCGCGTCTGCACCGCCTCCGCTCCCACTGCAAAAAACGCCGCGGCGAGGGCTGGAAGCAGGCACGTCAAAATCCTTTTCAACTTTTTTTGCGCGATTCCTAAAGCCATCGACATCCTTGTCCTTTCGTGCGGATTCGTGAACGGCTTCGCAGGGGATTGAAAGGGGTTCCCCTGCTCTTTCGTATTATATCAAATCATATCAAAAAAGCGCGCCGGAGGTGGCGCGTTCGCTGCAGTGAGGTCGCGTGCCGGAGGCGACCTCCGGCACTTGCGCAAAAAAACCTTCGACCGGGTTTTTGGGGTGACAAAACGGGGGTTTTGAAGTAGGGTTAGAGGGCGTTGGTCGGGTTCGATCGTGGCTCCCGCCCCTGGGGGCGGCTCCGCCTTCGGAACTTGTGGCGGCCATTTCATGAAAGGGGTCTTTGTGTATGGTGGAACTTAAGGTGTACGGCGGAGACGCCGCGGGGTGGAGCGGCGGAGCCGTCGTCCTGCTCCTGCGGGAGGAGGACTGCAGGTCGGTGCCGGAGGTGCCGTGCCGGGATGCGGTGAAGGAACTGACGGCGCGGAAGGACTTCACGGGGAAGGCGGGGACGTCCCTGCGGGTGCCGCTCCTGAGCGGCGGCGTGAGGAACCTGTTCCTGGTGGGGCTGGGCAGCGGAGAGGACGAGGCCTGCAGCGCCGAGGCGGTGCGGAACGCGCTGACCGCCGCCCTGCGCGAGGCGGGGCGCCATCGCTGCGAGTCCGCCCTGGTCCCCATGGAGCACCTGAACGTCGGGGGCGGGCGGCCCTTCGGCCCGGAGGCGCCCGACTGGTCCGTCGTCGTGGGGGAGGCGTCGGGGCTCTCCGGCTATGCCTTCGACAAGTACAAGGAGCGGAAGGAGGACGACGACGAGGGTGCCTTCGCCCTGCGGGAGGTCCTGGTCCCCGGCCTGGACGAGGCCGGGGGGCGGCGCGGGATGACCTACGCCGCCGCTCAGGTCGCGGCGCGGGACCTGGCCAACGAGCCGGGCTGCGTCATCAACCCGCCGGCGCTGGCCGACCGCGCTCAGATGATGGCGAAGGAACTGGGATTGGACTGCGAGGTGTGGGACGAGGCGCGGCTGAAGGAGGAGCGCATGGGCGCGCTCCTGGCGGTGGGCAGCGGCTCCGCGACGCCTCCGCGCCTGATCCGCCTCTCCTACGTTCCGGGGGGCGGGAAGGCGCGCAGGAAGGTCGTGTTCGTGGGCAAGGGCATCACCTTCGACAGCGGCGGGCTCGACATCAAACCCGCCTCATCCATGACCACCATGAAGGGGGACAAGTCCGGGGCCTGCTGCGTCATGGGCATCCTGCGCGGCGCGGCGGAGATGAAGCTGGACGTGGAGGTCCACGGCATCCTGGCCTCGGCCGAGAACATGCCCTCCGGCTCCTCCTTCAGGCCGGACGACATCGTCCGCGCCCGGAACGGCAAGACGATCGAGATCAACAACACGGACGCGGAGGGCCGGCTGGTCCTGGCGGACGCCCTCTGTCTGGCCAGCGAGATGCGCCCTGACGCCATCGTCGATATCGCGACGCTGACGGGGGCCTGCGCGGTGGCCCTGGGCAACTGGAGGGCGGGCCTCTTCTCGCGCAGCGATGACCTGTCGGGGGCCCTTCTGGCCTCGGCCCGCAGGCGTGGGGAGCGCTTCTGGCGACTGCCCGCGGAGGACGATCGCATCGCGGAAAAGCTGAAGTCCCCCTTTGCGGACCTGGTGAACTCCGGCCAGCGCTACGGCGGAGCGACCTTCGCCGCCCTCTTCCTGGGGAACTTCGTGGATCGGTCGATCCCCTGGGCCCACCTGGACATCGCGGGCGTGGACTTCATGGAGAAGGCGTGGGGCGTCTACGCGAGGGGGGCCAGCGCCTTCGGCGTCCGCACCTGTCTGGACTACCTGGCCTCGCTTTAGGAGAAGGGCGGAAGGCGGTCTGGCCTCCCGAAGGAGGCCAGACCGCGCGTGCCCATGGTTCACTTTCCCCGTTTCCGTCGATTCCTGTTGAAGTTGATGAGGCACCCGGCCTTGACGATCTCCCGCTCCTCGGCCGTCATATCCTGGACGTAAAGGCAAATCTCCGATGCGCGGCCGTCCTTCAGGACATACGCTGGAATATCCTGAAGGTTGCCGTCCAGCGCCCTGCAGATGTCCGGCACGTAGATGTAGTCGTCCACGTCGAACGCGTCCGGCCTGCCCTTGAGGTGAAAGGGGATCATGCCCCAATTCATGCAGTTGCTGCGATAGCGCTTCGTGGCGTACTCCTGCACGATGTTGGCCAGACCGCCCAACACCCGCTGGCACGAGGCTGCCTGTTCGCGGGCGGAGCCGTCCCCAGGCCGGTTGGCGTACACGACGGAGCCGATCTCGACCTTCATTGGATCGACGCTCTCCTGACCAGGTATCCTTTGAATGAGGGCAAAGACCTCCTCCAGGCCGGCGCCTTCGGGTTTGTGACCGGCGCGGCGCTCCTCCTCAAGCGCCTGGATGGCCTTGGCCCGAGCCACGTACTCCGGGTCCCGCCGCGACAGCGTGAACTCCGCAAGCCCTGAGGGATTGCTCCTGAAGGAGGAGGTTTCCCCCGATGGGATGAGCTCGTCCGTCGTCGTCACCTCGTCCAGGATCTTCGACGCCACCCGCAGCAGGATGTTCTCCGCGAGAGGCCCCATCTCCGGCCAGGGCTTGATGTTTGGCCCCGAACGGAGCTCCGTATCCGGCGCCGCCCTTCCCCAGCCCTGGTAAACCCTGGCCCGGTACGCCCTGTCGTCGTAGTCGTACTCCGGCACGTCGCCCCATTGACACTCGAAGTTTTCGGCGCTCGTCAACGTCCCTCCGTTGGCCGCCGTGGCGGCGATGGAGCGGGCGTCCATCAGGGCCACCGCCGCCATCTGCCCCTGACCGGGCTTGGAGCCCTCGCGGTTCGGGAAGTTGCGCGTCGTGTGCCGTATGGACAGCGCGTTGTTGGCCGGCGTGTCCCCCGCGCCGAAGCATGGGCCGCAGAAGGCCGTGCGGATCACCGCACCGGCGTCCATCAGGTCCGCGAGGAATCCCTTCCTGTCCAGGTCCGTAAACACCGGCTGGGACGACGGGTAGAGCGAGAGGCAGAACTCGTCGTTGCCGCAGGACCTTCCCTTGAGGCAGCGGGCGGCCTCTACGACGTTCGTGTAATTTCCTCCCGCGCAGCCGCCGATGACGCCCTGCTGCACCTGGAGCTTGCCGTCCGGCGTTATTTTATCCAGCAGCGTGAAGCGCGCCCGGCCCTCGGCGACCTTTTCCGCTGCAACCTCAGTTTCCTGGAGGACGTCCTCCAGGTTCTCGTAAAGCTCGTCGATCGTATAGCCGTTGGACGGGTGGAAGGGCAGCGCGATCATGGGCTTCACCGTCGCCAGGTCCACCTCCACGCAGCCGTCGTAGTAGGCGATGTCCGCCGGATTCAGCTCCCTGTAGTCCTCCTCCCTGTGGTGCTTTTTCAGGAACGTTTTCGTGTCCCCGTCCGTCCGCCATATGGAGGACAGGCACGTGGTCTCCGTCGTCATGACGTCCACGCCGTTGCGATAGTCCGTCGTCATCGAGGAGACGCCAGGCCCCACGAACTCCATGACCTTGTTCTTCACGTATCCGTCCTTGTAAACGGCGCGGATGATGGCGAGCGCCACGTCGTGGGGGCCGACGAAGGGCGCGGGTTTCCCCTTGAGGTAGATGGCCACGACGCCGGGCCGAGAGATGTCGTAAGTATCGTCCAGGAGCTGTTTTACCAACTCGCCGCCCCCCTCGCCGACGGCCAGGGTCCCCAGGGCGCCATAACGGGTGTGGGAGTCGGAGCCCAGGATCATCTTTCCGCAGCCGGCGAAGTTCTCCCGCATGTACTGATGAATGACGGCGATGTGGGGCGGGACGTAGATGCCGCCGTATTTCTTTGCGGCGCTGAGGCCGAAGAGGTGGTCGTCGTCGTTGATGGTGCCCCCCACGGCGCAGAGCGAGTTGTGGCAGTTCGTCAGGACGTAGGGCAGCGGGAAGCGCTCCATCCCTGAGGCCCGTGCCGTCTGGATGATGCCCACGAAGGTGATGTCGTGGGAGGTCATGGCGTCGAACTTGATCTTCAGACGTTCCATGGAAGCCGACGTGTTGTGAGCCTCGAGTATGCCCCAGGCGATGGTCCCCCGCAAGGCCGTCGCCCTGTCCGCGTCCCTTCCAGTCAACTGGCGGACTTTAGCCTCCTCTGACTCTCGGACGACCTCCGTCCCATGGACGAGGTATACGCCCTCATCGTAAAGTTTTACCATAAAAAATCCCCCCTTGTTAAAGTCACCTGAGCGTGGAGCAATGCCTGACTTCGTCCCCATCGGTCGTCGCACAAGATGTGACGGCGCGTCCTGTGAGCGTTTTTTCTGTCCTGCCGGTATACGTTTGGTTCAACTTCGGGTCACAGACTACTGTCTTTATTTTATCTCAACTTTGTCATGAGATACTCTGGAGCAGGCGTGAGCGTCGCCCGCCGGCGCTTTGTTGTTATAATATGGATACATCATCATGAATGGAGGTTTTTTCAATAAGAAGGTTTTTGTTTGCGATTTTTCTGGGAGGCGTTGTGCTGGCGGCTCTTGCCCGTGCGGTCCCGGCGTCGGCGGTCGGAGCCTGTCCGGTCGAGAAGGAGCTGACGTTCGCGACGCCGGCGGACCTGAGGCTGGCGAAGCTTGGCGTTCAGCGCGGGACGAGTGCGGAGGGGCTCGCGAGGGCGCTCCTTGGTGACCGGGCGAAGGATCGGCTGACGGCCTTCGACCGGGGGGAGGACGTCGCGGAGGCGCTGAAGCTGGGCAAGGTGCAGGCGGCCGTCATGGACGAAGCCGCCGCCATGCAGTTCGTCAAGGCCTCGTCGGGGGACCTGTCGATCCTGCCGGGGCTCCTGTCCGCCGAACGGTACGCCATCGGCTTCCGGAAGGGGAACCAGGCCCTGCTGGAGAAGGTGAACAGGGCCCTGGCGGAGCTCAAGGCCGAAGGGACGCTTGAGGCCATCGTGCAGAAGTACCGGGAGGACCCGGACTCCACGAGGCCGGAGGACATCGACCTCAACGGAGGGGCCGCCGGCGGAAAACTGACGGTGGGGATGGGACCGGATTTTTCGCCCTACGACATGACGAAGGAGGGCGGCTTCACGGGCATCGACGTCGAGGTCTGCGCCGCCGTCGCCAGGAAGCTGGGCATGGAGCTCAGCGTCGTCGCCTGCCCTCTCGACGCGCTCTTTTCAGCGCTGGAGGAGGGCCGGGTTGACATGATCTGTTCGGGCATTGCCGTCACGGAGGAGCGCAAGAGGCTGGTGGACTTCTCCGAGCCTTACGAGATATCGAGACAGGTGGGGCTGGTGCGGACGAAGAGCCTGGTCGCCAGGCCGAAGAAGGAGCGCTGATAGGCATCCCTGCGCCCGGAGGGCGCAAGAAGGAAAGCGCGATACACCGAACCTTTCGCAGGGCCGCCGACACGTCGGCGGCCCTTTCTTTGTTTTACGTGTCCTTTCGGCGCTTCGCGTGCTACAATGCCGTCGTGTCAAATTTTTTTAGGAGGGATCGGCATGATCGTGACCACGACGAACGACCTGGAGGGGTGGCGGGTCGTTGGCTACCTCGGCATCGTGTCGGGCGAGGTGATCCTGGGCGTCAACTTCATCAAGGACTTCGGAGCGGCCATCCGGAACATCATCGGAGGCCGCTCTGGGGGCTACGAGGAGGAATTGCAGGATGCGCGGGAGAGGAGCCTCGAGGAGATGCAGCAGCGGGCCCGCGCGCTGGGGGCCGATGCGGTCCTCGCGGTCCGGGTCGATTACGAGGTGCTGGGGCCCAACGGCGGCATGTTGATGGCCGCCTGCAGCGGCACGGCCGTGAGGCTTGCCAGGGTCGAGTGACAGGCGAGCGGATGGAGGTTTGAACCTTGCGCTACGAGAAGAATGTGCTGGTGGAGGACGTGGTGGACCTGACCTTGAAGCTGCTGAGCATCCCCTCCGTGTCCGGGGACTGCGCCGCGGTCATGGACGTGGCGGAACGCGAGCTGAGGGACGCGGGGCTTGCCCCGACCCGGACGGCGAAGGATGCCGTGCTGGCGGTCCTGAGCGGGCGGGACGACGAGCGCCAGCGCGTGGTGGCGGCCCACCTGGACACGCTGGGCGCGGTGGTGCACGAGATCAAGGACAACGGCCGTCTGCGCCTCTACCCCATCGGGGGCTACGACTGGCGTAGCTTTGAGGGCGAGAACTGCACGGTACACACCCTGGATGGAGCGGCCTACGACGGGACGCTCCTGCCGGATCGGGCGGCGCGGCACGCGACGCCCATCAACAAGCGCGACGAGCCCCGCACGGAGGAGAACGTCGAGGTCCGCCTGGACGTGATGACGAGCTCGAAGGAGGCCACGGAGGCTCTGGGGATTCACGCGGGGGACATCGTTTCCTTTGAGCCGCGGAGCGTGGTGACGGAGACGGGGTTCATCAAGTCCCGCTTCCTGGACGACAAGCTCAGCGTGGCCATCCTGCTGACGGCCGTCCGGGACCTTCGTCGTCGGGGCGTGGAGCTGCCTCACACGACGCACGTCTACCTCAGCAACTACGAGGAGATCGGTCACGGCACGCCCGCCATCCCGCCGCGCGCGGAGGAGGTGGCAGCGTTTGACATCGGCGTCGTGGCGGCGGGGACGGCGTCCAGCGAGCACGCGGTCACGATCCTCTCCCGCGACGGCGCCCTGCCCTACGATCGCCGCATGGTGCGTCAGCTGAAGGCCCTGGCGGAGGCGAACGACATCCCGTACCGCATCGACGCCTACCAGAACTACGGCTCCGACGCCTCGGCCTGCCTGAAGGCGGGGAAGGACGTCCGCGCCCTGTGCTTCGGTCCGGCGGCGGAGGCGACCCACAGCTATGAGCGCACTCACGCGGACTCCATCGACGCCGCCCTTCGGCTTCTGACCGCCTATTTGACGGCGCCCATGGTGTCCTGAGCCGGCGGGGGCGGGGAGGGCGTCCCGGTCCGGCGTCCTTGATTTTCCCCCGCAGATGGAGCTTTTGAGGTATACTCTATCACAGCAGCAGGACGTTCCTGCAATCTACCCCACGAGGAGGAAGCGATTTATGAAGCGAAGTATCCTGTGTTTGTTGTTGGCAGGGCTGGTGTTCTCGGCCTCCGGCGCCTGGGCGGTGGGCCCGCGCGACGTCACCATCGGGCTGACGGCGGATGCCCACTCCTTTTACCCCTTTACGCTGAACGAGACGATCAACAACGCCATCATGCAGCACGTCTTTGAGCCGCTCATCGACCTGGACCGGGACCTGAAGTTCATGCCCCTTCTGGCCGAGAGCTGGGAGGTGAACGAGGACGCCTCCGTCTGGACCTTCCACCTCAGGAAGGGTGTCAAGTTCACGAACGGAAACGACTTCAACGCGGACGACGTCATCTACTCCTTCGACATGGGGCAGCTGGCGGGCAAGTCCGCCTTCGTCTATGCGTTCGCCACGGTCGAAAAGTACGAGAAGGTGGACGACCACACCGTCAAGGTGACCTGCAAGGCGCCGAACGCGCTCCTGCTCTGCCACCTGAAGGACGTGTACATCCTGGACAAGGAGACCTGCGAGGCCCACGACGAGGACTACAACGCCAACAACCCAATGGGGACGGGCAAGTACGAGCTGGCGGAGTACGTGCGGGGCGACCGCATCGTCTTTAAGCGCAACGAGGGCTACTGGGGCGAGAAGCCGCAGGCGGAGAACGTGACCTACAAGCCCATCACGAACGCGGGGACGCGGACGGCCAACATGATGACCAACGCCGTGGACATGATCGTGGACGTGCCGGTGCGCGACGTGTCCATGCTGGAGAAGCAGAAGGACATCACCATCCTGAAGGCGCCGAGCCTTCGCATCATCTACCTGAACCCGTCCTGCGTCGAGTCGCCCAGCAAGGACTCCAAGTTCCCCCTCGTCTCCCCGACGGGAAAGAACCCCATGGTGGACAAGCGGGTGCGCGAGGCCATGTACCGCGCCATCAACGAGGACGAGATCATCTCCAAGGTCATGAACGGCTACGCCGTGCCCGCCGCCACCTACTGCCCTGAGGGCTACAACGGCTACAACCCGGACGTCAAGCGGTTGCCCTACGACCCCGCCCTGGCGGAGAAGCTGCTGGACGAGGCAGGGTACCCCCGCCAGGCCGACGGCATGCGCTTCACGGTGACGCTCGATGCGTCGAACGACCGCTACATCAACGACGCGGCGATCGCCGGAGCCATAGCCGGCTACCTTGAGAAGGTGGGGATCAAGGTCAACCTGAACCTGATGTCCCGCAACGTCTTCTTCTCCTACATCGGCGCCACCAACAAGAGCGGCGACAACACGCACCTCTGCCAGACCGGCTGGGCGGACTCGGGCGGCGAGGGCGCCCTGATCGCGCTGGACTGCATCTACTCCATGAAGCCCGGCGAGTACGTGAAGCAGGGCTGGGGCGGGGTGAACCGCGGCTACTACCAGAACCCGGAGGTCGATAAGCTCATCGAGGAGGCCATGCAGACGGCGGACGCGGAAAAGCGCTCCGACCTGGTGAAGCAGGCGTGGAAACTGGCTGCAGACGATACGGCCTACATCCCCCTGCACTTCCAGATGGACCTCTACGCCGTCGGCAGCCGCATCAACTACGCGCCCAGGTACAACAAGTACGTCTACGCCTGGGACGTGTCCTTTAAGGATTGACGGATTCAGGCCTTCTTCCCTGGGGCCATGGGCCCCTTTCGTAAAAACGCCGGTATGGGCAATGGGCACGGTCCTCTCCCTGGACCGTGCCCGTTTGTGACGCCTCAGGCACTTTCCGGCGCTCCCCGCATAAATTTTTGGAGGTGACGTTGTGCTTCAGTTTTTTGCCAGGAGGCTGGTGCAACTGGTCCTGGTGATGTTCGCCGTGTCGCTCATCGTCTTCGTCCTGACGAGCGTGCTGGGCAACCCGGTGTACCTCATGGTGCGCGAGAACGCTACGCCGGAGGAAATCGCTGCGGTGTCGGCCCAACTGGGGTTGGACAAGCCCCTCTACGTGCAGTACGGGATATTCCTCAACAACGTGCTTCACGGCCGTTTCGGCCAGTCCTACATGTACCGCCTGCCGGCGCTCACGCTGATCGCCGAACGGCTTCCGGCCACGCTCGACATCGTGGCGGTGGCCATGATCCTCTCCATCGTCATGGGCGTTCCCCTTGGCGTGTGGGCGGGGGCCTACCCCAAGAGCCGGTTCAGCCGGTGCGTCATGGCCGCTTCCATCGCGGGGATATCCATGCCCTCCTTCTGGATCGGCATGGTGATGATCTATTTCTTCGGGCTTTACCTCGGCGTGCTGCCCGTGTCCGGACGCGGCGCAGTGGGCACGATCCTGGGCGTGCCCACGAGCCTTGCCACCGCGGATGGCTGGGCCCACGTCGTCCTGCCGTCCATCACGCTGGCCCTCGGCAACGTGGCGACGATCATCCGCCTGACGCGGGCCGGGATGCAGGAGAACATGCGCCGGGACTACGTCAAGTTCGCGAGGGCCAAGGGGGTCTCCACCGGAAGGGTGCTCTTCGGACACGCCCTGAAGAACACGCTGATCCCCGTGGTCACCGTGTTCGGCCTGCAGTTGGGCAACCTGATCGCCTTCACGACGATCACGGAGACCATCTACGCCTGGCCGGGCATCGGAAAGCTCTTGATCGACGCGGTGTCCAGCGCGGACCGGCCCATCATCGCGGCGTACATCCTCTTCGTCGCCGTGATGTTCGTGGCCATCAACTTCGTCGTGGACCTGCTCTATGTGGTCATCGACCCGCGCATCGACCTGCGATAGGAGGACGGGCATGTCAGAGACAAGGAAAGGCCGGCTCCGCGCCTTTTTTCAGTCGGAGTTCTTTCACAACTTTCGCCGTTCGCCGACGGCCGTCGCCGGCGCACTGATCGTGTTCTTCGTGCTGCTGGTGGCCCTGATCGGCCCCTACTTTACGGTTCAGGACCCCTACAACATGGCGGAGCTCCAACTGGCCGACGCCTACAAGCCGCCGTTCTGGATGGAGGGCGGGGACCCGAAGTTCCTGCTGGGGACGGACCAGCAGGGGCGCGACATGGTGAGCGCCATCGTCTACGGCAGTCAGGTGTCCCTGGTCATCGGCCTCCTGGGCACCCTGATGGCCAGCGCCATCGGCATCGTGCTGGGGCTGGTCTCCGGCTACTTCGGAGGAAAGGTGGACGCCCTCATCATGCGCATCGCGGACGTTCAGCTCTCGTTCCCCTCCATGCTCATCGCGCTCTTTCTCATGTCGATCCTGGGGCGGAGCGTGGCGAACATCCTCCTGTCCCTCATGCTGGTGGGCTGGGTGCGCTACGCCCGCACCGTGCGGGGGGAGACGCTCTCGGTCAAGCGCAACGAGTACATCGAGGCGGCCCACGTCATCGGCCTGCCGAACTGGCGCATCCTGTTCCGGCACGTGCTGCCCAACGTCTTCGCCTCCATCGTCGTCCTCTCCACGATGCAGGTGGGGGGCTTCATCCTGACGGAGGCGACGCTGAGCTTCCTGGGCCTGGGGGTTCCGATCTCGCGCCCCTCCCTGGGGATGCTCTGCAACAACGGTTTCACCGTGCTCTACAGCGGCCTGTGGTGGGTGTCCATCCTGCCGGGGCTCTACATCATGATCATCGTGTTCGGCATCAACCTTCTCGGCGATTTTCTGCGCGACGAGATGAACCCCAATCTGAAGTGAGGCGCGCGCCATGGATGACCGTTTGCTTCTGCAGGTGAAGGGCCTGCGAACGTGGTTCCATACCTTTAAAGGCGTCGTCAAGGCCGTGGACGACGTGTCCTTCGACATCCGCGTCGGGGAGGTCCTGGCCGTGGTGGGGGAGTCGGGAGGCGGCAAGTCGGTGACGGGCTTTTCGGTGATTCGCCTGATCGACGAGCCGGGGAGGATCGAGTCGGGAGAGATCCTCTTTGCGGGACGCGACCTGATGAAGCTCTCCGAGCGGGAGATGAACCGTGTGCGCGGCAAGGACATCTCCATGGTGTTTCAGGACGCCATGACGTCGCTCAACCCCGTGTACACCATCGGCCAGCAGATCGACGAGGTCCTGCGGCTGCACACCTCCATGGGCCGGGCCGACCGGCGCAGGGCCAGCGTGGAGCTCCTTCGGTCCGTCGGCATCTCGAACCCGGAGGGGCGGCTGGGGAGCTACCCCCATCAGTTTTCGGGTGGTATGCGTCAGCGGGTCGTCATCGCCATCGCCCTTGCGGCGCGCCCGCGCCTCATCATCGCGGACGAGCCCACGACGGCGCTGGACGTGACGGTGCAGGCACAGATCCTGCGCCTCATGACGAACCTGATTCATGCCGAGGGATGCTCCCTCATGCTCATCACCCACGACCTGGCCGTGGTGTCGGAGATCGCGGACCGTATCAACGTGATGTACTGCGGCAGGATCGTGGAGAGCGGGTCGGCCCGTGCCGTGATCGACGGGAGCCTCCACCCCTACACCCTGGGCCTCATCAACTCCATCCCGGACCTGAACCGAGAACAGGGGCGCTTCAAGACCATCCCCGGCATCGTTCCCAACATGTTCGACCTGCCCCAGGGCTGCCGCTTCAGCCCGCGCTGCGAGCGAGCGCAGGACCTGTGCCGAACCTCCGTGCCAGAGCTGCGGGAGCTCGAGCCCGGCCACTGCGTCGCCTGTCACTTTCCAATCCATCGCGAGGTGAGATCATGACCCCCATCCTTTCCGTCCGGGGCTTGGAACAGCGCTTTGATTTGGACCGTTCGCTCCTGAGCCAGATTCGCTTTGAGCGTGGCCGTGTGGTGCGGCGCAAGCGCGTCGTGTACGCCGTGAACGGCATCAGCTTTGACGTGCCGGAGGGGCGCGTGTTCAGCCTGGTGGGGGAGTCCGGCTGCGGGAAGTCCACGGCGGCGCGGAGCATCATCCGCCTGCTGGAGCCCAAGGGGGGCACGGTGACCTACCGCGGGCAGGACATCACCCACGTGTCGGAGCGTCGGATGTTGCCGCTGCGCCGAAAGCTCCAGATGATCTTTCAGGACCCCTATGCGTCTTTGGACCCGCGCCAGAGCGTCTTCGACATCCTGTCGGAGCCCATGCTGTTCCACGGCGTCGTCGCGGGGCGCCGCGAGGCGCGGGAGCGCGTGCTTGCGCTGCTGGAGCGCGTTGGTATCCGGCCGGAGCAGGCCTCGCGCTACCCGCATCAGTTCTCCGGCGGGCAACGCCAGAGGATCGGCATCGCGCGGGCGCTGGCGGTGAACCCGGAGTTCATCGTCGCGGACGAACCCGTGTCGGCCCTCGACGTGTCGATCCAGGCGCAGATCCTCAACCTGCTCATGGAGCTGAAGGAGGAGTTTCGCCTCTCCTACCTCTTCATCGCCCACAACCTGTCCGTGGTGAAGCACATCTCGGACGAGGTGGGGGTGATGTACCTGGGGCGCATCGTGGAGAAGGGGAGCAGGGACCAGATCTTCTCTAATCCCCTGCACCCCTACACGAAGGCGCTGTTCTCGTCGATCCCCACGCTCTCCGGACACAACATGAACCGTTTCGCGGGCATTCGCGGGGAGATTCCCAGTGCGATGGACCTGCCGTCCGGCTGTTGTTTCCACACGCGCTGCGACTGCGCCATGCCCGTCTGCAGCACCGAGCTGCCGCCGGAGCGGGAAGTGGAGCCGGGCCGCTTCGTGCAGTGCCACCTGTTTTGCCGGTAGTCGCCGGCGGGAGGCGACGTTGGCCTTCCGCCGGATCTTTTTTGAAGCCCCGATTTTCAAGGAGGTTTTTTCATGAACGCCAAAGAATGGAAGAAGAAGGTCTGCGTCGAACCAAAGAATGGCTACGAGCGCCTGAGCGCAGAGGAGCGGGAACGGATGAACGCCTACTGCACGGCGTACAAGGCCTTTCTCGACGCGGGGAAGACGGAACGCGAGTGCGTGCAGGAGAGCGTGCGGCTGGCCGAGGCGGCGGGCTTCCGCCCCTACGTCCGGGGCATGGCGCTTGAGGCCGGGGACCGGGTGTTCTTCAACAACCGCGGCAAGATGCTGATCCTGGCGGTCGTCGGCCGCCTTGGACTTGAGGAGGGGGTTCAGATGACCGCGGCCCACATCGACAGCCCGCGGCTGGACCTGAAGCCCAACCCGCTCTACGAGGACAGCGAGCTGGCCTACCTCAAGACCCACTATTACGGCGGCATCCGGAAGTACCAGTGGGTGACGATCCCCCTCGAGCTGCACGGCGTCGTGGCCATGAAGGATGGGCGCACGCTCTCCGTGACCCTGGGAGGGGAGCGCGGAGAACCCCGCCTCGTCATCAGCGACCTCTTGCCGCACCTTGGCGCTGAGCAGAACAAGAAGCCCCTGTCCGAGGGCATCAAGGGCGAGCAACTGAACCTGCTGATCGGCAGCGAGCCGCTCTCCGAAAACGGAGGCGAGGAGGAGGAAGGCGCAGGGGCGGCGAAGGACCGCGTCAAGCTGAACGTGATGAAGCTGCTCTACGAGAAGTACGGCTTCACGGAGGAGGACTTCATCTCGGCGGAGCTGGAGGCCGTCCCCGCCTTTGATGCCGTGGACGTGGGGGTGGACGCCAGCATGATCGGGGCTTATGGCCACGACGATCGGGTCTGCGCCTTCGCCGCCCTGCGTGCCGTCCTGGACCTGGACGAGGCTCCGGAGAGGACCGCCGTCTGTGTGCTGGCGGACAAGGAGGAGATCGGCTCCGTTGGCGTCAGCGGAATGCGCACCGCCGCCTTCGACACCTTTATGGAGGACCTCTGCCAGGCGCAGAACGTGCCGTTGCGGGCGTGTTTGGAGCGCTCCTTCTGCCTCTCTGCGGACGTGACGGCGGCCTTCGACCCCAACTTCCCGGACGTGTTCGACAAACGCAACTCCGCCCGCTTCAACCGCGGCATCGCCCTGAACAAGTACACGGGGGCACGGGGCAAGAGCGGCGCCTCCGACGCCTCGGCCGAAACGGTAGCCGCCGTCCGGCGGTGGTTCGACGACGCCGGCGTGACCTGGCAGATGTCGGAGATGGGCAAGGTGGACGCGGGAGGCGGCGGCACCGTGGCACTCTTCATGGCCAACCGCAACATCGACACGCTGGACGCGGGCGTCCCGCTGCTCTCCATGCACGCGCCCTTTGAGGTGGCGGCCAAGCTGGACTGCTACATGACCTTCAAGGCCATGGAGGCCGTGTGCAGGGCGCACCGGTGAGGTGGATGCCGGTCCAGCCTTGACACCACTCCGAATAGGTAATATACTCGCGCTGAAGTGGTTAGCTCTTGCTAACTTAACGAACGATGACTGAAATTTGGTAAAGGCAAATAGTGCGTTCGTTAAAATCACTTCAGAGAGGGGCGTATTGACGATGAAGAGATCAATGATGTGGTGGGCTTTTCTCGTGTTGGCGGTCGTGGTCGCCGGCGGTTGCGGCGGTTCTTCCGACAAAGCGGAAGTGGCTTTCGACGGAGGCTCCGGCACTGCGGGGGACCCCTATCTGATCGCGAACGCGGACAGCCTGCTGGCCCTCGCCGCGAACGTCAACGGCGGGAAACGGGACGGCTATTTGGGGCGGTACTTCAAGCTGAGCGCCGACATCGACCTCAGGGGCGTTCAATGGACGCCAATCGGGAATATGGACGGCTACGAGAAACAATCGACCTTCTTCCGCGGCACCTTCGACGGGGCGGGCCGCACGGTGTCCAACCTGCGCTACGAGACGGACGCCTTCACCGTCGGAGCCGGACTCTTCGGCGTCAGCAGCGGCACGATTAAGGACCTCAACGTCGTCAATGCGTTCGTTCACGTCACCCATCTCCCCGCAGGGGAAAGAAAGTCTGTGGCGATCGGCGGAGTCGTCGGCTACAACCTGGGCGCCGTGGAGAACGTCGCGCTGACTGGAAGCTCCTCCATCCTCGGCCTCAACTGCGTCGGCGGGGTCATCGGCGGTAATAGCCACGGAACGATCCGCAACTGCCGGACCCAGGGCGTCGAGATCGAGCTCATAGGCGACAACAACTTCCCCGACCGCATCGTCCAGGACGACATAGCCGAGGCCGGCGGCCTCATCGTCGGCGGCAGCTTCGGCGGCACGATCAGCGGCTGTACCGCCTCCGGCACGGTGAAGGCCTCCGGGAGGGAGCCGGTCGGCATGGGCGGCATCGGTGGCTGCCTCGAGATGATGGATTCGATAACGAACTGCAGGGCCGACGTGAAGATCGTCACGACGAACGGCGGGCACGCCATCGGCGGCCTGTGCGGCTATTCCGGGACGCACCCGGACAAGGCAAAGCACTCTGTGACCAACTATCCTGCGATCATCGACAACTGCTCCGTGACGATCGACATCGACGCGAAGGATGCGACGCACGTTGGCGGCCTCGTCGGGACCGGCCTTTACTATTACGGCAAGGAAACGGCCTTCAGGATCACGAACTGCTCCGTGTCCGGCACGATCGACGGAGCCGTGACCCCCGGTACGATCCTCGGACGCACCAACGCGGACAGCTCGTACGACGCGGCGACGAAGGCGAACGCGAAGGTCCTTGTCGACGGCAAGTCCTCGGGGGCTGAAGTCGGCACGACCGCTCGGATGTACGAGAGCGCGGACCAGGGGGATTAAGATTTAAGTCGCTTCCGCTGTCGCGTTCAAAAAAGGATAACGCAGAACATTTTTCGTGGCCGGCCCTTCAGGGCCGGCCATTTAAATATGTTGGTTTTAAAAAATTCTCTCAAGCCCTCCTTCGAGAAGTGTCCTGTCCCCCCCCATTCCCGTCCCCGTCCCTATTGACAGCCTCGCAGACCCTTTGTTAGAATGACGTCGATTCAAGCGTTAAAGAATCGTTGTGCTGGATCGTTCTATTTGGGAGAGGAGGATTGCCATGCGTTCTGCGATGACGTGAGCCGCTGCGGACGGTGCACGGGGTGCATTACGTCGTCACGCGGCCGCGCATGGAAGGATCCGGGCTCTCTCGTCTTTTGTCTTGACGGTCTTGACCCCGCTTCGGGGCTGAGGCTCCTTGGGGCGCCTGCCCCGCTTCGGAGGCACTTCTTTCCATCTTTTCTGTCCCTGCATTGGCCCTGCTGACGACATTCCCTTTTTTGCTGCACTGAGATAAACGCAAGAGGCCCGACGGACGTCGTCGTCCATGGGGCGTCTTTGAGGTTGCGTGCAGCGCCCGACGGGCGTTCTGTGCTCCTTGTGCTTTTTGTCGGATAAGGGCAGGGGTGACGATTTGTGAAAAATGACTGGAACATGGGCACGGCCCTGGACGGCAAGGACGTGCTGAACAACCTGACGCGGGAGCGCCTGCTGGAGCTGGAGAGCGCCCCGCGGACCCCGCTGCGCCTCTTCTGCGATTACCTGATCTGCTTTTTGCCCGTTTTGGCCGGGTGCGTAGCCCTGGCGGAATACCTCCTGGTCCCGAACCTCAAGGGGAACCAGAGCACCGACACCTACACCTGGTTCCTGGGGGTCCTGACCGCGCTCTCCCTGGCCGCCTTTCTCCTGTCCTTCCGGTTCCGCCGGGTCTTCTACCGTCTTCGCTACAAGGCGCCCTTTTACGCCTTCGTCTTCCTCCTCCTGGCAGGGTACGACCTCCTGACCCTCAAGCACGGGACCCTGATGCTGCCCTACTTTCCCTGGGTGGACGACGTCCTGAACGCGGCGTGGCAGGACAAGGCCTACCTGTTCGACTGCACGCTCAACTCCCTCTTTCTGCTCTTCAGCGGCTACTTCGTCGGGGCTGGGCTGGGGCTGGTTACCGGAGTGGCCTGCGGCTACAGCCGCAGCGTGGACTACTGGGTCGCCCCCTTCATGAAACTGCTGGGCGCGATCCCCTCTCCCACCTGGATCCCCGTCGTGATGGTCGTCGCGTCCTCTCTCTTCACGGGGAGCGTGTTCATCATCGCCCTTGGCGTGTGGTACTCCCTGACGATCGCCACCATGACGGGCATCCGCAACATCGACCGGTCCTTTTACGAGGCCGCCCGCACCCTGGGAGCCAGGCCGAGCCAACTGGTCCTCAACGTGGCCCTGCCCTTCGCCCTGCCCAACATCCTGCAGGGGCTCACCCAGGGTATGAGCTCCGCCTGCATGGCCCTGATCGTGGCCGAGATGGTTGGAGTGGAGTCGGGGCTTGGCTGGTACGTCACGTGGCAGAAGAGCTGGGCACAGTACGGCAAGATGTACGCCGCCATCATCGTCCTCTGCATCGTGTTCGTGTCCGTCAACTGGGCGTTGAGCCGCATCCGAAGACGGCTCCTGCGCTGGCAGGAAGGGGTGGTGCAGTGATGGGCGCAAGGGAGAAGAACGTGCTGGAGTTGCGCGGCGTGTACAAGGGCTTCGCGCGCATCGACACGGACGACGTGACCCACGCGCTGGAGGACATCGACCTCGCGGTGACGGACGGGGAGTTCGTGTCCATCGTCGGGCCGTCCGGGTGCGGAAAGTCCACGATCCTCCGCCTCATCGCCGGCCTGATCGTCCCCACGAGTGGGACGCTGACCCTCAACGGAACCCCCATCACGGGGCCGGACCCCGAGCGGGGCATGGTCTTTCAGAGGCCGACCCTCTTTCCCTGGCTGACCGTGGAGCAGAACCTGAACTTCAGTCCGCGGATGATGAAGCGGCAGGGCGAGATGAAGGAGTCGGCGGAGCGCCTCCTGGAGTTGGCAGGGCTGACGGAGTTTCGGGACGACTTCCCCCACCAGCTGTCGGGCGGCATGGCTCAAAGGCTGGCCCTGATCCGCACCATGATCAACAACCCCAAGGTCTTTTTGCTGGATGAACCTCTGGGCGCGCTGGACGCCTTCACCCGCATGACCATGCAGGATGAGCTCCTGAAGCTCTGGCAGCGTTCGGGGCACATGATGGTGATGGTGACGCACGACATCGACGAGGCCCTGTACCTGGGCACGCGGGTCGTGGTGATGGCGCCGCGGCCCGGGCGCATCCGCGTGGACATGAAGAACGACATGCCCTACCCCCGCAACCGAACGAGTGCCGCGTTTCTGGGACGCCGAAAAGAGGTCCTGGAGATGCTCGATTTTGGACACGCGGAGGGGGCGTGAGAATTAAGTCACCATAAGCATTGAGCGAATGTGGCTCCCCTGCAGGGGGGCTGTCCGGGGCTGGAGGAACCCTCAGCCTCGCTTCGTTGGGCGCTTCCCTTCCGGGGAGGCGAAGTTTACGGTTAAGGAGGAGTTTTGGGGATGAACAGGAAGTTTTTGAGCGTTCTGTCGGCTTTTGCGCTGGTCGTTGCCTCCGCTGCGTCGGTCCTGGCCATGACGCCAGAGGAGGAGGACGCGGCCTGGAAGAAGGAGCCCGCCTACGGAAGGACCATCCGCATCGGCTACAACGGCGGGCTGTGCACGGGGACCCTTGGCATCACGCAGGTGAAGGGCTTCTACGAGGCCGAGGGGCTGAAGACGGAGATCGTCCGCTATCAGGGGGACACCGTCACGCTGGGCAACGCGTTGGGCATGCACAAGATCGACGTGGCGGGCGGGCACATCGCCACGCTTCTGGTCCCTGCGGCCAACGGGGTGCAGATGAAGTTCACCACCGGGATGCACACCGGCTGCAAGTCCCTCTGCGTGCTGAACGACAGCCCGTACAAGACCACCAAGGACCTCGTGGGCAAGACGATCGCGGTGCCCAGCGGCATCGGCGGCTCGGACCAGAACATTACGATGCGCTTCTTGCTCCGCGACGGCATCGACCCCGTGAACGGCGTCAAGTACAAGGTGACCGACCAGGGAGCTGCGGTCCTGGCCATGCAGAACGGGGAGATCGAGGCGGGGCTCTTCAGCGATCAGTTCATCCAGAAGTTCCTGGACGATGGGACGCTGCGGATCGTCCGCTCGATCACGACGGACGAGGACTTCAAGAACGAGACCTGCTGCATCTACGCGGTGGCCCAGGACCTGTGCGAGAACAGCCCCATCACGGTGAAGAAGATGACGCGAGCCCACGAGGCGGCTCGGAAGTGGATCATGGCCAACCGCGAGGAGGCCATCAAGCTGATGTTGGAGAACAAGTGGGCCTCCGGGGAGTTCGATAAGGTCCTGAAGTACTACAACACGCTGGACTATTCCGTCACGGATCAGGTCACGGAGGAAACCCTCGTCAAGGTCATCGACGACTATAAGGTCTGCGGCATCCTGAACAAGGACCTCGACACCCAGGAGGTCATGAGCCGGGTGTGGAACCGCGTGCTGAAGGACGAACAGCAATAACCCGTCGGATTCTGATGTGTTCCCCATGGGGATTGTGAAGAAATCGAGGAGGAATTTGAAGATGGCGAACAAAAGGTTTTTGAGCGTTCTGTCGGCTTTCGCGCTGGTCGTTGCCTCCGCTGCGTCGGCCCTGGCCATGACGCCAGAGGAGGAGGATGCGGCCTGGAAGAAGGAGCCCGCCTACGGAAAGACCATCCGAATCGGCTACAACGGCGGGCTGTGCCTTGGGACCTTCGGCATCGCCCAGATGAAGGGCTTCTACGAGGCCGAGGGCCTCAAGACCGAGATCACCCGCTACCAGGGCGGCAGCAGCGCTCAGGGCGACGCCATCGGGACGGGGAAGATCGACGTGGCGGGCGACCACATTGCCACGTTGCTGATCCCGGCGGTCAACGGGGTGCGCATGAAGTTCACGTCGGGCATCCACACCGGCTGCAAGTCCCTTTGCGTGCTGAACGACGGCCCCGTCAAGTCCACGAAGGACCTCGTGGGCAAGACCATCTCGGTCCCGGACGGGATCGGCGCCTCCGACCAGAACATCGTCATGCGCCTGTTGAGCCGCGACGGCATCGATCCGGTCAAGGAGGTCAAGTACAAGGTGGCCGACGCCGCGGCCTCCGTGCTGGCGCTTCAGAGCGGGGAGATTCAGGGCGCGCTGCTGAGCGATCAGTTCATCCAGAAGTTCCTGGACGACGGGACGCTGCGGGTCGTCCGCACCATCACCCACGACCCCGACTTCAAGGATGAGGCCTGCTGCATCCACGCCGTCAACCTGGACCTTTACGAGAACAACCCGATCACGGTGAAGAAGCTGACCCGCGCCCACGAGAAGGCAAAGGAGTGGATCATGGCTCACCGCGAGGAGGCCGTGAAGCTTCTTCAGGCGAACAACTGGGCCTCCGGCGACCCCGATCTCGTGCTGAAGATCTTCAGCACCTTCAACTACGACCTGACCGACGCGGCCACCGAGGACACCCTGAACAAGGTCATCGAGGACTACAAGAGCTACGGACTGCTGAAGAAGGACGTCCCCACGGAGGACATCCTGAACAAGGTCTGGGACCCGGTGCTCCAGGAGCAGAAATAGCCCGGCTGCCGGTGCGGCCAGCGGCCTTTTTGCCCCCTCGCTGCGGCCCGTCCGGCACCTTTTTGGCGATGGCCAAGGCGGAATACTACGACGAGGCCCCGAAGTTCCACGACCGGATGGAGAAGTTCTTTGCCGGGTACAGTCAGCAGCCTGTCGCGGGCGAATATTCTTTATGTCTCTCTCCAAGCTTGAAATATTAATGAGGAGGAAAATCTGCCGTGAAAAAATCTGTGATCTCGTTCCTTTTCCTGACGCTCCTTACCCTGTTCCTGTGCGCTTCGGGCGCCGCGGCCGTCCAGTTTGTCAACGTCACAACGGGGCCGACCGGCGGCACCTACTATCCCGTGGGCTCTGCGATGGCCAAAATCTGGACGGACAACATCGAGGGGCTCAAGGCGAGCGCCC
>NZ_DBHLDX010000020.1:0-31584 GCF_057312375.1 Fretibacterium sp. | reverse complement strand
TGGCCTCCCTCGGCGCCCTGCACCGACGCCACCCGACGGCAGCGCGCAGGCTCCTCTTGAAGAGCCTGGGGATGGAGGGAGAGGCGTAGGGTGCGCGTACCGGCCCGGCGCACGGTCCTCTCGCCGTCGGCGGGCAGGACAACGTTCCCAAAATCGACGGCGTCCTGCGCAAGGCACGAAGCGGGGCCGGCCCCATCAGGGCCGGCCCCGCTCCGGCGTCCTGCGCTTCCCTCGCGGTCCGATCGCGGCTACTCGCCGCTCCTCTCAAGCTCCTGCCACAGCTCGCGCTGGCGGTCCGTGATGTGGCGGGGTATCTCGATGCGCACCCTCACGTAGAGGTCGCCGTTGCCGCTGCCGCGCTTCGGCAACCCCTTGCCCCGCAGGCGCAGGCGCTGCCCGTCCTGAATGCCGGGCGGCATCTTCATCGTGACGGAGCCCGTAAGGGTCTCCACCTGAACGTCGCCCCCCAGGACGGCCCGCCACGGTGCCACCTTCACCTCGCGCGTCAGGTCACAGCCGCTGACGCTGAAGACGGGGTGCGGCGCGAGGTGCAGGTTCACGTAGATGTCCCCTCCCCCCGCCGCCTTGCCGGGAAGGCGGATCTGCGCCCCGTCCGTGACGCCTTTCGGCAGGCGCACGTTGATCTCGCGGCGCTCGCCCCCCGGTGAGGTCATCACCATCGTGTGCGTGCCACCGCGGACGACCTCCTCCAGCGGGAGCTCCAGGTCCACCTCACTGTCGCGCCGGACCGGCGAATAGCCCCCGGCAGAGCTGAAGTTTCCTCCTCCTGCTCCGCCGAAGAGGTCCGAGAGGCCACCGCCGAAGAGCGTCTTGAAGAAGTCGCTGAAGCCGCCCGCGTCGCCGCCGAAATCCACGCGGAACCCGCCACCCGAACCGCCGCCCTGCCAGCCAGGAGGCGGCGTGAAGTCCTGCCCCGCCTGCCAGTTCATGCCAAGCGTGTCGTACTTCTGACGCTTTTCCGGGTCCTTCAGCACCTCGTAGGCCTCGTTGACCTCCTTGTAGCGCTGCTCGGCGTCCTTTTCCTTAGAAACGTCCGGGTGGTACTTCTTCGCCAGCTTCCGGTACGCCTTGCGGATCTCGTCCGCAGATGCGGTGCGAGGCACGCCTAAGATCTCGTAATAGTCTTTATACTGAACGGCCATAGCTTACCAGCCCCTTTGACCAATATTAACCTTACTGAGAGAGTATAGCATCGCGCTCGGGCGTCGTAAATAACGAAAACTACGGACGTCGGGCGGCTCGGGGTTAAGAGAGGGCTGGCCCGCAGCGGAGTCGGAAGCGACGAAAAGGGCGAGCGAAGGAACGGGTGAACCCATCCCCTCGTTCGCCGCGTCGAGCTTGCCGCGATCGGCCTGCGGCTCAGTTGAAGAGCTTTTTGACCTTCTCGAAGAAGCCCGACTCTCCCGTACCGACGGGGGCCTGCATCTCCTCCGCCAGCTGCGTGATGAGCTCCCTCTGGCGGTCGGTGAGCTTCGTCGGAACGTCGATGAAGACGTGGGCGTAGAGGTCGCCCCGCGACTTGGGCCGGTTCAGCCGCGGCATTCCCTTGCCCCGCACCTTCAGCACCTGGCCGTGGGCCGTGCCCGGAGGGACGGCGATCTTCTCCGCCCCATCAATCAGGGTTTCGATCTTCGTCTCCGCGCCCAGCACAGCCTGTGGGTAGGTCAGGACGAGGCGCGCGTGCAGGTCGGCGCCGTCGCGCTCGAACTGCTCGCTCGGCGCGACGTCCACGGCCAGATAGAGGTCCCCCGCCGGGCCTCCCTTCGTCCCTGCGTCCCCCGCACCGGGGATGCGAAGGCGCGTGCCCCGCTCCACCCCGGCCGGGATCTTGACCTCCAGCTTGCGCTTCTTCCGAACCTGTCCGTGGCCGCCGCAGTCGGCGCACTTGTCGTGGATGACCTTGCCCGAACCACCACAGTTGGGACAGGCAGCGATGGTCATGAACTCTCCGAAGATCGAGCGCTGCACCTGCTGCACCTGTCCGCGGCCTCCGCAGACCGGACAGGATTCGGGCTTCGTGCCGGGCTTTGCCCCCGTGCCGTCGCACGTTTCGCACCGCTCCCAGCGGGGGACCTCGACCTCCCGCGCCACGCCCTGCGCCGCCTCAAGCAGCGTGACGCGCAGCACCATCTCCAGGTCGCCGCCCCGACGCGGGGCCTCCGGATTGCTGGCGTGCCGCCCCATGCCGCCGCCGAACACCTGGGAGAAGAGGTCCCCAAAGAGGTCGCCAAAGTCCATGCCGTTCATGCCGCCGAAGGGGCCGGAGCCGTCCGCGGTGCCGAACTGGTCGTAGCGCGCCCGCTTCTCCTCGTCGCCCAGCACGGAGTAGGCCGCGTTGATCTTCTTGAACTTCTCCTCCGCCTCCTTGTCGCCAGGGTGCGTGTCCGGATGGTACTTCCGCACGAGCTGACGGTAGGCCTTCTTTATGTCCGCCTGAGTCGCGTCCCTGGGGACCTCAAGGATCCGGTACAAATCTTCCACTTGAACAGACACCCCACTGCCGGGGAAAACGTCCCCCTCCGAGAATTTAAAAGGGGCGGCGGGTCTTCTGCCGTCCGCCGTCCCTCAAAGATTATAACTTATTTCAGTGTGCGTTCTGCGGAGCTCAGGCTAAGCGTTGCCCTTGTCGCTGAACTCGGCGTCCACCGTTTCGCCGTCGGACCCAGCCCCTGCATCGGCGCCGCCCGCAGCGTTCCCTGAGGCCGACGCATCTTCCGCTCCAGCGCCAGCGGCCTGGTAGAGGCGCGTGGAGAACGCCTGCACCGTCCCCTCCAGGGCCTCCTTGGCGCGTCCCATGGCTGCCTCGTCCTTCTTCTCGATCGCCTGCTTCAGATCGTCGATCTGGGAGTTCAGCTTGCCCTTCTCCTCGGCGGTCATCTTGTCGCCGTAGTCGTTGATGAGCTTTTCCGCCCCGAAGACCGCGGCGTCCGCCTCGTTGCGGACCTCAGCGGCGCTGCGCTTCTTCGCGTCCTCGTCCGCGTGGGTTTCGGCATCGTTCTTCATGCGCTCGATCTCCTCCTTGGACAGGTTGGAGGACTGGATCGTGATCTTCTGGGATTTGCCGGTCCCCTTGTCCTTCGCGGAAACGTTCAGGATGCCGTTGACGTCGATGTTGAACGTGACCTCGATCTGAGGGATGCCCCGGGGTGCGGGAGGGATGCCGTCCAGCACGAACTGGCCCAGCTTCACGTTGTCCGCCGCCATGGAGCGCTCGCCCTGAAGCACCATGATCTCCACCTGGGCCTGATTGTTGGCCGCCGTCGTGAAGACCTGGCTCTTGGAAACAGGGATGGCCGTGTTGCGCTCAATGACCTTCGTGAAGACGCCGCCCAGCGTTTCCAGCCCCAGGGACAGGGGCGTCACGTCCACCAGGACGATGTCCTTGTGGTCCCCCGTCAGGATGGAGCCCTGAATGGCCGCGCCGGCCGCGACGCACTCGTCGGGGTTGATGCCCTTCGTGGGCTCCTTGCCCATGATCTCCACGATCTTCTTCTGCACCATGGGCATACGGGTGGAGCCGCCCACCAGAAGGATTTTATCGACCTTCGACGGGTCAAGCCCGGAGTCGTTGAGGGCCCGCTGCGTGGGGACGGCCGTGCGGTCCAGAAGGTCCGCCGTCATCTCCTCGAACTTCGCCCGGGTCAGCTTCATCTCCATGTGCTTGGGGCCCGTCTGGGTGGCCGTGATGAACGGCAGGGAGATCGTGGTCTCCGTCATGTTGGAGAGCTCGATCTTCGCCTTCTCGGCCGCCTCGCGCAGGCGCTGCATGGCCATACTGTCGTTCTTCAGGTCGACGCCCTCCGTCTTCTTGAACTCGCTCACCATCCAGTCCACGATGCGGTTGTCCCAGTCGTCGCCGCCAAGGCGGTTGTCCCCCGCCGTGGCCAGCACCTCGAACACCCCCTCGCCGACGTCCAGGATGGAAACGTCGAAGGTGCCGCCGCCCAGGTCGAACACCAGAATCTTGTGCTCCTCCTTGCGGTTCTCGCCGTAGGCCAGGCAGGCCGCCGTGGGCTCGTTGATGATGCGGAGCACCTCAAGGCCCGCGATGGTCCCCGCGTCCTTCGTCGCCTGGCGCTGCGCGTCCGTGAAGTAGGCTGGCACCGTGATGACGGCCTGAGTCACCTTCTCTCCCAGGTAGTCCTCGGCGTCCCTCTTCAGCTTCTGAAGGATCATCGCGGAGATCTCCTGCGGCGTGTACTTCTTACCGTCGATCTCCACGTGGTAGTCGTGCCCCATCTCGCGCTTGATCGACATGATGGTGCGGTCCGCGTTCACGATGGCCTGCCGCTTGGCCAACTGCCCCACCAGGCGCTCGCCATCCTTCGTGAAGGCCACCACGGACGGCGTCGTCCGCGCCCCTTCGTTGTTGGGGATGATCGTCGTCTGATCTCCCTCCTGGACCGCAATGCAGCTGTTCGTCGTTCCAAGGTCAATTCCAACCACTTTCGACATAACGTTTTCCTCCTGTATGCAAATCTATAATCGTTCCTAAAGATAAGGGACCCTTAAACGATCCCGTTGAACCCATTGAAAAACAGCCGTTTCTCCGGAGAGGCCGGCGGCTCTATTCCGCCTTGCCCACCAGGACCCGTGCGGGCCGCAGGACCCGGTCCTTCGTCCGATACCCCCGGAGCTGCTCGTCGACGACCGCACCATCCTCCTCCGCGTCCTCCACGGGGACGGCTCCAATCGCCTCGTGGAGCGTCGGGTCAAAGCGCTCGCCCTTCGCCGGGATGACGCTGACGCCCGACTCCTCCAGGACGGACAGGAACTGGCGGCTCACCATCTTCACCCCCGCCAGGATGTCCTTCGCGCTGCCGTCCTCCGGGACGGAGAGCGCCCGGTCCAGGTTGTCCAGCACGGGCAGAAGAGAAACGATCAGGTCCTCCGTTGCGCGTCGGCGCAGGTCCTGACGCTCTCGCATCGCGCGCTGACGGTAGTTGTAAAAGTCCGCCCGGGCTGCCGCCAGCTCTTGCTCCAGCTCCGCGATGCGCTTTTCCGCGCCCTCGTCCGGCTCCTCCGCCGGCTGTGGGGCCGCCTCCTCCTTTTTCTCCTTCTCTTCAGGTTCCGGCGACTCCTCCACGAGGACGCCGTCCTCGCCGATGGAGTACTCCTTGACGGGCCGGCTCATCGCCTCCGCCTCTGAATCCCCCAAGGCGTCCTCCGGTTCGGGTATCAGGTAGTCCTCCTTTAATCGATCCTCCGTCATAGCACTCATCTCCCGCCCGGCCGCCCGGTCGTTCTTGGCGTTCCGGAATATTCTCGTCAGCAGGCCCTTACGTCCCGCGCGCTTATTTTTTTTCCTGTGCATTCAGCGCATCTTCCTTCCGCAGCCCTCCGCGTCCTTCAGGCTCTCCCACCTCGTCGTCCAGCGCGTCCGCGACGGCTTCCAGAACGCTGATGGAGCGTTCGTAGTCCATCCGCAGCGGGCCGATCAGGCCCAGGACCGCCTTCTGCTGGCAGGCCCGCGCCGGGATCAGGATCATGGCGTTCTCCTGCATCCCGTCCGTTTCGTTCTCGTCGCCGAGAGATACCCGCAGGTCCGAGGCCTGGCGGCACTGTTCCACCATGCTCGCCAGCGGCTTCTCCTGCTCCAGGAGCGTCAGAACGGCCTGCAGCCGCGAGAGCGCCTGGAAGTGGGGCAGGCTCAGGATGTGCTTCGCGCCGCTGCTGAAGAAGCGGTAGTTCTGTTCCGTCAGGAACCGGTCCACATCGCTGATGGCCGCGCGGCAGGCCGTTTCGGCCTCCTCGAGCCCCCCCAGCACGTACTGGTACAACACGTCATGCACCTCGCTCCAGGAGTGCTCGCAGGCGATGGTGTTGATCCGGCGGCTGAGCTCCTCCAGGAGCCCCGGCTCCACCTCGCAGGGGAGGGTGAACTCCGTGTGGTGCACCAGCCCGCCCTTCAACACGATCAGGGCCAGGACGTTCGCCCCTCCCAGCGGCATCAGGTCGATGTGCCAGATCTCCATGCTGTCCAGCCCGGAAACCGCCGCCACCGCCACGCAGTTCGTGAGGCGCGAGAGAAGGTTCGTGACGTAGTTCAAGAGGTCCTCGATGCCGCTCCGCCGGCCCATGAGTTCCCGCCGCCAGGCTTCGGCCCCGCGTGAAGAACGGCTGCGGGCTCTGGCGGTGACGGAATCCACGTAGACGCGGTAGGCCTTGGCCGTGGGCAACCGTCCGGAGGACGTGTGGGGTTGGTAGAAATACCCCATCTCCTCGAGGTCGGCCATCTCGTTGCGGATCGTGGCAGGGCTCAGCCCCTTGATGTACTTCTTCGTGATGGTACGCGACCCGGCGGGTTCCCCCGTCTTGATGTACTCGTACACCACCGCCAGGATAATGCTGAGCTGCCTCTCCGTCATCGGCCTCGCCTCCGTTTCGTATCCTTGATTAGCACTCTTAATCAGTGAGTGCCAACAGATCGATAACATGGATAAGATTAGCAACTGGGCCTCTAAATGTCAATACAAGTCAGACCCTGTAAATTACGGATTTTGTGCGCCTGATGCGCGCTGCTGTAACGTTGAGCCTCGCCTCGGCGCCTGTCCCCGTCCCGCCTCGTTCCAGTATAATGGAGCGGTCACTGGAAGGAGGTCTTGCGAACCATGGACCCGACACTGAAGGCGGCGCTCCTGATGAACGCCGCACACGCACCGCTCCCGGCATTCCGGAAGCTGTGCGGGAAGTATGCCCCGGAGGACCTGAAGCGGGAGGAGCTCTGGGATGCGTTCAACCTGACGCCGTCCGTTCAGAAAAACCTGTCGCGCCTCCTGCGCGGGGGGGACTGGCCCGAACGGGAGGAGGAACGCGCGGCACGGTTCGGCGCGCGCTTTCTGACCGTGGACGACCCGGACTGCCCGGCGCGGCTTCGGGACCTGAGCCAGCCGCCCATCGGGCTCTACGTCAAGGGGAAGCTGAACGTCACGCTCCCCTCCGTCGCCGTCGTGGGGACGCGGCGGTGCAGCGCCTACGGCAAGACCGTGGCGGAGGCCATCGGCCGCGCGCTGGCCAGAGGGGGCCTCATGGTGGCGAGCGGCGGCGCCCGCGGCATCGACGCTGCGGGACACAGGGGGTGTCTGGCCGAGGGCGGCGTCACGGTCGCGGTGCTGGGCACGGGAATCGACCGGGTCTACCCGATGGAGCACAAGGAGCTCTTCGCACGGATCGCGGAAACGGGGGCCCTGATCTCCGAATACCCCATGGGGACGGAGGGCGCGGCCTGGCACTTCCCGGAGCGCAACCGCCTCATCGTGGGGATGACGGGCCGCACGGTGGTCGTGGAGTCGCCGGAGGACGGCGGGGCGATGATCAGCGCCCGCCTGGCGCTGGACCTGGGGCGCGAGGTCTGGTGCGTGCCGGGGCGCATCACGGAGGACGTGTGCCGGGGGACCAACCGCCTCCTGCGCGACGGCGCCGAGCCCCTGGTGGACGTGGACGAGTTCGTCCACTGCACGACGGGACGCTACGGACAGTTGGTGCTGGACCTGGACGAGCCCGCCGCCAGGTCGCAGCCGCCCCTCTCCACGGACGAGAAGGTCGTGCTGGCCCTGTTGCAGCGCCAGGGCGGGCGCACGATGGACGAGCTCCTGGCCGAGAGCGGTCTGGACCTCGTGACGCTCCAGACCTGCATGATGACCCTATCCGCCAACGGGCTGGCCGTCGTCAGCGGACCGGGGCGATTCTCCGCCGGCGTCTGACGGGCCAGGGCGGTGCCATCGAGAAATTTGCGGGGCACATTTCGAGCGCAAAATCACGATCAATGGCAAGGGGCCCGGCAAAACGCCTGGGCCCCTTCTTATCCCTTCCGGCGTCTGGACTTCGCGTCGGGCCCCCGTTTTGGCTCAGGGGCCGGCGCAGCCTGCCAATCGAAGTGATCGCCGAGGTAGAACTTGCGGGCCATGGGGTTCTCCGCCACCTCGGACGGCGTGCCCTCGAGGAATATCTTCCCCTCGTGGATCAGGTAGGTCCGGTCCGTGATGGAGAGGGTTTCGCGCACGTTGTGGTCCGTGATGAGGACGCCGTACCCGCTCTCCTTCAGACGGTGGATCATCCCCTGGATGTCGTTCACGGCGATGGGGTCGATGCCGCTGAAGGGCTCGTCCAGCAGGATGAAGCGCGGCGAGAGCGTCAAGGCACGGGCGATCTCCACGCGACGCCGCTCTCCGCCCGACAGGGCGTAGCCCTTCGTGTCCGCGATGTGCGCGATACCGAACCGCTCGAGAAGCCCATCCGTCCCCACCTTGGACTGCCGCGTCTCCTCCCACACCAGGTCGATGTTCTCCCGCACCGTGAGGCTCCGGAACACCGAAGGCTCCTGGGGCAGGTAGCCGATGCCGGCGCGCGCCCTGGCGTAGACCGGCAGGCCGGTCACGTCGCGCTCTCCGATAAAGACGTGCCCTGCGTCGGGGCGGACCAGCCCGACGATCATGTAGAAGGACGTGGTCTTTCCCGCGCCGTTGGGGCCGAGAAGCCCCACCACCTCGCCGGGGCGCACCCGGACGCTGACGTCCGACACCACGAGCCGGCCACCGTACCCCTTGCGGATTCCCCTGGCGGTCAGCTCCTCCGCTGCGCCGCCCTGTTCCTTCCCCGCCTTGCCGGGATTCACTTTCTGCGCTCCCGCTTAAGGTCGATGGTGATCTCCGCACGGTCCGCACTCACCGTGCCCGACTCGTTCCGGGTGATGCCGCCCAAGGCCTCCACGCGGTTCTGCTCCGGAAAGTAGACGATGGAGTCGGACCTCAGAGTGCGCCCTCCCTGCACGGCGACGACTCGACCGCTCAGCACGACGCTGCCGCGCTGGAGGGAGTAGAGCGCGTGGTCACCGTTGATGCTCACAGGCTCCCCCGACTGCTTCGGCCGGCCCTTGACCCACACCCGGTCCTTCGCCGTCATGGAGGCCAGAGCCCCCTCCTGCAGGACGCCCTCGATGGAGTCCGCGCCGAACGTCAAGCCCTTCGCGCGGTCCTCTAGCCTGTGGGCCCCCACGATCCAGAACTTCGTCTGCTGGTCCTCCTCCGTCGGGCCCCCGACGCCCCCTGCCCCGATGAGGGTCACCCGGTCCGCGTCGAGGCCCATCGTGCCCACAGCCCCCTTGACGCCATCCTGAAGGCGGCAGGCCGGGGCTTCTGCGAAGTTGAGGGTCAGCCTTCCCGCCTTGAGGTCCACGGCGTCGCCCATCCACGTTCCGGAGGCCGTCACCCCGCTGTCGAAGGCCGCCTCGCGACGCGGGACGTTGCCCGAGCCGCGGGGCGCTCTGACCGTGAGGCCGTCCGCCGTGATGAGGACCTCCCCCTCCGCCAAAAAGTCCCCCGTCGTCGAGTCGAAGCGCATTCGGTTCGCCGAGAGCTTCGCCTTGTCCGGCAACCCCTGCTCGTCTACCGCAAAAGCAGCTCCCGCGAGCCACAGCGCCAGAAGCGCTGCCAACCCCATCGCCCCTCCCGTCCTTCTCATCCGCATCCGTTCCCCTCCGTGCAGGACGACGCAAAGCCCCTCTCCGCTCGACGTCGCCCGATATTTTCATTCTTAAATTATATCAGGGGGCGTCCCAGGGAGGACAACCGACAGGGTGCTGAAGTTTAGGCCGAAAAAAATTCAGGCCGGCGTCCCAGCCTCGTCCTTTCGCCACGCTATTCGGGGGCCTGAGGTATATAATCTTATCAGGTGCAGATGATGCCACCATAAATTTTGTGGAGAAATTTTCTCCTGGAGGGAAAGACATGTCGATTCGCGGCAAATTGAAGCTCATGGTGACGGTGGTGTTCCTCATTATTGTGACGATGACGTTGGTGACGCATTTCCGTTCCACCTCCATCGTCAGCGATCTGCAGGAACGGACGGGGAACGAGATCGTGACGGGGAGCGCAGGCGTCATCCGTGAGTACCTGGACAAGTACGCCAACGTGACGCGGATGGCCGCCGCGGAGATCCGCCACACCCTCCTGGAAACCCCCGACATCCAAAGGAAGGACCTCGAGTCGCTGATGGCCTCCCTGGCCAGTTCCGTGGAGTCGCTCGGCCTCGTCAGCCTCTACCTTGGGATGAGTTCCGACGGACAGATCTACTCGCACGACGGGTGGAACCCGGAGGGCTACGACTCCCGAACCCGCCCCTGGTACCAGGCGGGGCTGAAGGCTCAGGGCGGTGCGCCCGCCTTCACCACGCCCTACGTGGACGCAACGACGGGGGCCTCCATCCTGAGCGTCGTCCAGCCGATCTCTGACAGGTCGGGCAGCCTGATCGGCGTCGTCGGCGTCGATATCAAGATGGAGGCCCTGGAGCAGTTCGTCGTCTCCCAGAAGATGTTTGGCCACGGCTCCGGCGCCCTGGCCCTGGAGGACGGCCTGCTCGTCGCCCACACCAACCGAAGCTTCGTGCTGAAGGCCAACCTGCTGAACCCCGCCGACTTCAGCGATTCGGTCAGCGCCTTCGCCCGCCGCATGGTTTCCGGGGAAACGGGCTTTGCAAGTTATGAGTTTCAGGGAGAGTCCCGCCACGCCTTCTTCACCCCCGTCGGAAACGGATTCTTCTTCTACATCTTTCTGCCGACGGAGGTCATGGAGGCCCAGACCCACGCCCTCACGGTCTTGAACGTGACGATGGCGCTCGCCGCCATCGCGTTCTCGACGATCTTCATCCTCTTCATCATCCGCGGGCTGTCGAGGGCCATCCGCAGCATGACCTCCGTCACGGACGTCCTGAGCGAGGGCGACCTGACCGCGCGCTTCGAGGCCTCCGGCCGTGACGAGCTGGCCCGTATCGCGGGCCTCCTGAACTCCATGCTCGACTCCATCTCAGGGGCCCTGAGCAAGGTCCGGGGCGAGGCGGAGGAGAGCTCCAAACAGGCCAGCACCCTGGCCGCCCTCTCCCAGGAAACCCTGGCCTCCATGGAGGAGGTCTCCGCGTCGGTCGCTCAGGTCAACGGGCTGATGGAGGCGGCCTCCGCCTCCACCGAGGCAACCGGCGTCTCCGTTTCCGAGATCGCCGCCAGCGCCCAGTCCAGCGCTCAGGCCTCCACGGACGGCGCGCAGCAGGCCACCCAGGTCGCCGAGGCCGCCCGGGACGCCGCGGCGGAGGTCTCCAAGGTCCTGAAGAGCATGGCCAGCGTGGGGGACGCCGCCCGACAGAGCCTCCAGGGGATTCGGGAGCTGGGTCAGTCCGTGGACTCGATATCCGGCTTCGTCACCACCATCACCTCCATCGCCGACCAGACCAACCTGCTGGCCCTGAACGCGGCGATCGAGGCGGCGCGTGCGGGCGAGGCGGGACGGGGCTTCGCCGTCGTGGCCGAGGAGGTCCGCAAGCTGGCGGAGGAGTCGGGACGGGCCGCCCAGGAGGTTTCGAAGCTCATCGCGAACCTGCAGAGGGAGTCCGAGAGCTCCACCGCCATGACGGAGTCCGCGGGGCCGTTGCTCCAGAAGGCGATGGAGGACGCGGAGTCTGCCCAGAAGAGGCTGAGTGCCGCGCAGGACGCCATCGAGAGCCTGAACCAGGGGATCCAGAGCATCGCGGCGGCGGCGGAGAAGCAGGCCGCATCCTCCGAGGAGATCGCCGAGGCCATGAAGAACCTGAGCGACTCCAACGCGAAGATCATGGACTCCACCGCCGCAATCCGGGACTCCAGCCACGAGACGACGACGGCTGCGGAGTCGATCGCCACGGCGGCTCAGTCCATGGCGGAGACGTCGGAACGTCTGAACGGACTGGTGGATGCCTTCGTGCTGGACGGGGAGAAAGAGCACCCCGCCTTCCTGAAGGGATAGGGCTACGAGTGAGGTAAATTGACGGAAGGCGAACGGCGGACACTCAGTGTCCGCCGTTCGTCGTTTTGCCCGCGCCCCGTTCGTCCCTCCTCCAAGGCGGACGCTGCGGCCCATCAGGCAAGCTGCGTTAAAGCCCAAATCAAGCCGTCCATTGACAAGCGGTCCGTCCTGCGGATATAATTGTTTCAACGGTTTCGATACTACCCACCTTGAGAACGCCGTTGAGGACGGCCTGAATTCACTCGCCCCCAAGCGCTCGAACGTAAGAACGATCGGAGAGGGAGGGGCAAGTTTTATTGTGTTGCGAGGCAACGCGTAAATCCAGTAAGGAGGTCCGCTTCTCTGTTAAAGAAGCGCTGTTCGACGTGCGGCTCGAAAGGCCTTGCACCTGAGCGCGCTGAAGCAGCTTATGAAACCCTTTCAAAACATCCCCTGGGGCCGCGCCGGGCGCGCGGCCCTGTGGGTGTTCGGCGGACTTCCCGCCAATCTATACTCAAGGAGTGGTTTTTATGCAGGACGGACAGAGCTACTTGGACATCGCGAACTCGAGCGTCATCTGGATGCTCTGCGCGATTACGGTGGGCATTGCGTTTCTACAGGCCATACTGTTCATGTGCATGGCCCGCCGCACCAGGATCCGCGCAGGCATTCCGGTGGAGGTCAGCAGTAAGGCCCTGCGCGTCGGCCTCATCACCGCCATCGGTCCCGCACTCGGCGTCTTCATCGTCATGGTGGGATTGATGGCAGCGATCGGAGGCCCCATGGCCTGGTTGCGCCTCTCCATCATCGGCGCCGCCCCCACGGAGCTGACGGCCGCGACCTACGGCGCTCAGGCCTCCGGCGTCGAGCTGGGAGGAACGGGGTACGACCTCACCGCGATGTCCGTTTCCTGGTTCGCCATGGCGCTCAACGGAGCGGGCTGGCTGGTGTTTACCGGACTCTTCACGCCGGCCATCGAGAAGCTCCGCGAGAAGGCCAGCGGCGGCGACTCCAAGTGGTTGGTGGTCCTGTCCGGCGCCTGCTCCCTCGGCATCTTCGGCTACCTGGTCCACGGCGAGCTGCGCAAGAGCTCCGGGCACGCGACGGCCGCCATCGCCGGGGCGCTCTGCATGTTGTTCCTGGTCAAGTTCGTCGTGCCAAAGTGCCCCAAGCTGATGGAGTACTCGCTCGGCATCGCCATGCTGTTCGGGATGGCCTGCGCGCTGGTCTACGACATGTATTTCGCCGTCATGCCGCAGTAGGGCTTGGACGCACACACTTCAGGAGGAATCACTATGTCAGAACACGATCACATGGCTGAATGGAAAAAGGGCAGCATCCTCATCGGTGCGCCCACCAACCTCATCGCCGCCGCGACGGCCTTTATCCCCGTCCTCTGGCTCTGCAGCACGCACCACTGCTGGCCGGACTGGAACGTCGTCCTCACCGCCTGGGGCATGACCGCCGCCTCCTTCGGCGCCTTCTACCTCGTTGAGCCCATCTCCTACTACGCGGCTTTGGGCATGGCAGGAACCTACCTCGGCTTCTTGTCCGGCAACATCGGGAACATGCGCGTCCCCGTGGCGGCCCTGGCGCTCGAGGCCACGGACAGCCAGCCCGGAACGATCCAGGCGGAGATTGCGTCCACCATGGCCATCTGCGGGTCCATCATCATGAACCTGTTCTTCACCACCCTGGCGGCCGTCGTCGGCGCAGCCGTCGTCGCCGTCCTCCCCAAGTTTATCGTGACGGGCCTCACGAAGTATTCGGCAGCGGCCATCTTCGGCGGGACCCTCGGCAACTTCGCCATCAAGTATCCGCTGGTAGGCGTCTTCGCCCTCGGACTTCCGCTGCTCCTCCACTGGGCCATCCCGTCGATCGCCGCGTGGCTGCTCATCGTCATCTCGGTCTTTGGAAGCATCTTCTTCGCCCGCGTGCTGTACAGCGCAGGCATGGGGAAGTAACTCTTTCGAAGTAACGCTTTTCTTGAATTTAGGAGGAAGATTATCAATGAACCTGTGGAAGGAATGCAAAGGCCTGCAGGATTACATCGTGGGGATCCGCCGCGCCCTGCACCAGATCCCGGAGCTGGGGACGGACCTCCCCAAGACGCAGGCCGCGATCTGCGCCGAGCTGGACAAGCTGGGCATCCCCTACAAGAAGAACCAGGGCGATTCCGGCCTCATCGGCATGATCCACGGCGGGAAGCCGGGGAAGACGATCCTGCTCCGCGCGGACATCGACGCCCTGCCCATCAAAGAGGACACGGGCCTGCCCTTCGCCTCGAAGCACGAGGGGTGCATGCACGCCTGCGGACACGACAACCATGCGGCCATGCTCCTGGGGGCCCTGCGGGTCTTGAACGAACACAAGGCGGAGCTGACCGGCAACGTCAAGTTCGTCTTTCAAACGGGCGAGGAGATCAGCCGGGGCGCTAAGGTCGCGATCAAGGAGGGCGTCATGGACGGAGTGGACGCCGTCTTTGGAACCCACATCGGCTCCATCCTCGACCCCAACATTCCCTCCGGAACGCTCATCGTCGTTCCCGGCTGCGCCATGGCGTCCTTCGACCGCTTCGTCCTGACGGTCAAGGGCACCGGCTGCCACGGCTCGACGCCGGAGAAGGGCGTCGATCCCATCACCATCGCCTCGAACATCGTCCTGTCGCTCCAGGAGGTCATCGCGAGGGAGATCGCCGCGCCCAAGGCCGCCGTCCTGACCATTGGAAAGATCGCGGGCGGTTTCGCCTACAACGTCATCCCCAACGAGGTCGTGATCGAGGGTACGATCCGCGCCTTCGAGGACCCCGTGCGGCAGCACCTGGCCAAACGCATCGGGGAGATCGGCAAAGGAGTCGCGGCCACCTTCCGCGGCGGCTGCGACTTCGAGATGGACTGGGGTGCTCCCCCCGTCGTCAACGACGAGGCCATGGCGAAGCTCGCGGCCGACGCAGCAAAGAAGGTCCTCGGTGTCGAAAACGTCATCACGTCGATGCCCGCCCCCAACATGGCGGGCGAGGACTTCGCCTACTACCTGGAGAAGGCGCCCGGCGCCTTCATGTTCCTGAGCTCCTCGAATCACGAAAAGCACACGGACATCCCGCACCACAACCCTAAGTTCGACGTCGACGAGGACGTCCTGTACCGGGGCAGCGCCGTGTTCGTCGGCCTCGTGGAGGAGTTCCTGGGCTGCTGACGTTCGCTGAACGCTCTCAAAAACCTTTAGTGGCATTTTTCGGGAGGGAACTCCTGACCACCGGACGAGCGGTCTGAAAAGGTGCCTCAAGGGGGACCTCCAAGGCGGGGTCCCCCTTCTTTCTCGATTTCTATAATTTTTCATCATAAGGATGCAAAGGAGTGAACGCCATGAACCCGTGGAAGGAATGTGAAGGCCTGCAGGATTACATCGTGGGGATCCGTCGCGCCCTGCACCAGATCCCGGAGCTGGGGACGGACCTCCCCAAGACGCAGGCCGCGATCTGCGCCGAGCTGGACAAGCTGGGCATCCCCTACAAGAAGAACCAGGGCGATTCCGGCCTCATCGGCATGATCCACGGCGGGAAGCCGGGGAAGACGATCCTGCTCCGCGCGGACATCGACGCCCTGCCCATCAAAGAGGACACGGGCCTGCCCTTCGCCTCGAAGCACGAGGGGTGCATGCACGCCTGCGGACACGACACGCACGCGGCCATGCTCCTGGGGGCCCTGCGGGTCCTGAACGAACACAAGGCGGAGCTGGCCGGCAACGTCAGGTTCGTCTTTCAAACGGGCGAGGAGGTCTGCAAGGGCGCGAAGGTCGCGGTCAAGGAGGGCGTCATGGATGGAGTGGACGCCGTCTTCGGCACGCACATCGGCTCCATCTTCGAGGGGATGCCGCTGGGGTCCTTCGCCATCGCGCCGGGGTGCATCATGGCGTCGTTCGACCGCTTCGTCCTGACGGTCAAGGGTACCGGCTGCCACGGCTCGACGCCGGAGAAGGGCGTCGATCCCATCACCATCGCCTCGAACATCGTCCTGTCGCTCCAGGAGGTCATCGCGCGGGAGATCGCCGCGCCCAAGGCCGCCGTCCTGACCATCGGGAAGATCGCGGGCGGCTTCGCCTACAACGTCATCCCCAACGAGGTCGTGATCGAGGGCACGATCCGCGCCTTCGAGGACTCTGTGCGGCAGTACCTGGCCAAACGCATCGGGGAGATCGCCAAGGGCGTCGCGGCCACCTTCCGCGGCGGCTGCGACTTCGAGATGGACTGGGGCGCTCCCCCCGTCGTCAACGACGAAGCCATGGCGAAGCTCGCGGCCGACGCGGCGGCGAAGGCGTTGGGCAGGGAGAACGTCATCACGGACTTCAAGCCCGTCATGGGCGGCGAGGACTTCGCCTACTACCTGGAGAAGGCGCCCGGCGCCTTCATGGCCCTGTGCTCCGTGAACCACGAGAAGCACGCGGACGCGCCGCACCACAACCCGAAATTCGACGTCGACGAGGACGTCTTCTATCGGGGCAGTGCCGTGTTCGTCAGCATCGTGGAGGAGTTCCTGGGCCGCTGAGCCGGCACTTCCCCAACCGGCCCCGCAGGGGAAAATTCGGAGCGGTTTTATCTATGGAGGGGTTCGACCATGAATGATCTGTTGTCCCTCGGCATCCTTTACGTGCTGGGGATATTCGTCCTGATCTACTTCTTCACCGTGCTGCCGGCACGAAAAAAGCACAGGCGGGTGCAGGCCATGCACGCTGCGGTCAAGGAGGGCGACGAGATCGTCACGATAGGCGGCGTCATCGCGCAGGTCCTGTCCCGCGACGACACGGAGCTCGTGCTGAAGCTCAACGACGCGGGAACGACCATGAAGATCGTCGTCTACGCCGTGCAGTCCATCCGCAAGAGCAGGACAGAATAGGCATCACACCACGCAAAATCCAAGCACACAAAATTCTGAGGAGGTTGTTTCATGCGTTCTTTGGTTGGAAAAGCGCTTTGCATAGCATCGGCCTTCTGCGCCGCGGCCCTCGTCACACTCCCCGCTCAGGGGACCGACGGATCGGGGGACCTGTGGGCGGTCGTCACCGCGCCGATGGCCTCCACGCTCTACGACGGGGAGCGGGACGACGAGGTCCTCTACGGGATGATTGGCGAGGTCCTGGCGGACAGGGACGACCAGGGGCTGTACAGCGTACGGATGCAGTACGGCTACAAGACGTCCATCGAGGGCCAGCACGTTGCGCTCGTCTCCAAGGATGAGGCCGAGGCCTGGCGGGCCTCCGTCACCCACCAGGTGATCGCCCCCTTTGCGGACGTGCTGCCCGAGGCGCGGACGGAGTCCTATCCCCCGCTCATCACCCTGCCCCGCGGGGCGTACCTCAAGGTGGGGGGACCGGACTCCGAGGACGCCCGCTGGCTTCGCGCCGAACTCTTCGGCGGGCAAACCGGCTGGGTCAACAAGAACCTGGTGCGGGAGCTTCGCGCGTGGGGCCAGGAGGAGGCCGTGCGCGCGGCGCTCACGGCCGACGCGGAGCTCTACCTCGGCGTCGGCTATCGCTGGGGCGGTAAGACCCCCTACGGCCTGGACTGCTCCGGCTTCACCAGCATGGTCTACATGCTGAACGGCCTCGACATCTACCGTAACTCCCGCCCGGAGGTGGGATACCCCATCGCCCTGATGCACGTGGAGGGGACGCCGGAGGACGCCCACACGGCGGAAACGCTGGCCGCCGCAAAGCCGGGGGACCTGATCTTCTGGGGCGGGCACGTCGGTTTCTACGTCGGAAACGGGAAGTACATCCACTCCAACGGCTCCTCCTTCAACACGCGGGTCAACTCCCTGATCTCCGGGGACGAGGACTTCCGCGCGGACCTTGCGAAGCCGTCAGCTATCTACACCTGGGGGACGGCGTTCCCGGCGGAGCCCAACCGGCTCGTCGTCCGGCGGTTCTACGCCCTGCCCTTCACGTCCGGCGACCAGACGGGCTACCGCTTCTACGCCCGCGCGGACGGGTACGCGCCAAACCGCGCGATCCTGTACCCCGAGGGGAAGGACGGCCCCGCCATCGAGGTGGGCAGGACGCGCCGCATGCTCTACGACAACCCGGCGTCGGAGCACAAGGACGTCCCCATCTACTTCTACCCGAAGCCCGGCTCCTACAGGCCCGCGCTCGTCCTGGTGAACGACGAGGGCTACCGCCCGGAGGGAGAGACCATCAGCAGCGACCTCGCGGAGATGACCGAGCCCATCACCGTCCGGTGAGGCGCCCTGTTCAGGAGCGACCGGGGCCTGCCCATGAGGCAGGCCCTTTTTCGCTTGCCTAAACGCCCCCGATGGAGGACAATGGGCCTTAGGAGGTGTTGTCTATGGCAAGCGCAGCGGTATTTTTGATCGACGGCTTTGAGGAAACCGAGGCCCTGACCACCGTGGACATCCTGCGGCGGGGCGGCGTCGAGGTCACGACCGTTTCCCTGACGGGACGGGGCGACGCGGTGAGCAGCCGCAAGGTTTCCGTTCGAGCGGACGCACTCTTCGACGACGTGAAGGACAAGGACTTCGACATGCTGGTCATCCCAGGCGGAACGGTGGAGTACGCCAGGTATGAGGGGCTTCGAACGCTGGTGCAGAAGTACGACGCGGCGAAGAAGCGCCTGGCCGCCATCTGCGCGGCGCCGCTCGCGCTGGAGCGCGCCGGAGTGCTGAAGGACCGCCGGGCCGTCTGCTATCCGGGGATGGAGCCCCAGATTCCCAGCGCGATCCTCGGCACCGAAAACGTCGTGACGGACGGACACATCACCACGGCGAAGGGGCCGGCCATCACGCCCTTCTTCGCGCTGAAGCTGCTCGAACTCCTCTGCGGCAAGGAGAGGGCCGACGAGGTTGCGAAGGACTTTCTGATCCCGCTGATCGGCGGAGGTCAGCGATAGGCCCGTTTAAAACCGGGGACAACTTTGATCATCGAGGTGGATGAAATGACCAACGAGGAGTTTGCGCGCTGTGTTCAGGAGGCTGGGGAGAAGGACCTGGAGAACTTCCAGATGGGGATCGTGATGCTGAAGAACCTTCGCCCCATCATGGCGAAGTACGGCCTCTCCGGCAAGGCGGACCAGGACGCCAAGCTGAAGGAGGAGAACGCAGCAGCTCGAACCGCCACGCTGATGCAGTTCTGCCCCGCGGCCGAGTCCGCGGAGGTGCTCTACGTGGACGAGAGCGGCGGCAAGTACGACGCGCTGATGTCAAAGCAGAGCGGCTACTGAGGAGGCGTCGGGCGTCCACGACCTCAACGGGTTCGCCGCGGCGGTCCCTTTGAGGAATGCGGACGAATTCCCCTTCGTCCCGCGGAGGCGTCGTCGCCCCCGCGGGCATTTTCTTTCCCCTCTCTTCAAATTGTTATGGTATAATGCCATGGTGTCTGTTTCAGACGCCTTGAGCCGTTAGCTCAGTCGGTAGAGCACCGGACTTTTAATCCGGGTGTCGTGGGTTCAAGTCCCACACGGCTCACCATCGCGCGGTCCCATCGTCCAGAGGCCTAGGACACAGCCCTTTCAAGGCTGCGACGCGGGTTCGAACCCCGCTGGGACCGCCATTATAACCATTCAATGATCATCATAAGGACCTTGGATTTACGATCCAAGCGCAATAAAAAAACCGTGGCTTATGCTACGGGGCAGGCTGCAAAGTGACCTCAAAAAGCCCCTGTTTGCCGCGAACCGGCGGAGTGTCCGGCACTGCCACAGGGTTCTCCAGAACCCAGGAAAATCCCTGCACAGAGGGCAGATCGTCTTCATCAAGCATCGCCGCCTCGGCATCTTTTTTGGCGTCGAACGGGCGGACCTCGACCAGCTCAACCGTCGCGACCGCGACGCCAAGAGGCCAATTTTGCCTCGCCTCATCAGGGTCAAATTCAAAATAGATATCGTCTGGAGTTTTCCCCGAACAAATCAGCAACGGCCCTCGATAGTGCGTTCTCCATGAACGCCACTCGATCGTCTTATGCCCGCCGGCGATCAAACTCGCCCAAGGTTGTTTTACCGACAACGCTTTCATCTCGTCACGTCCTCCCCGCTTCAGATGCGAACAAACAGGTGCTCTTTTCATCATACCACATAGACTCAACACGACCAGCATCGCGGTGTCCCTGGGCGATACCTCGCGCGAGATGACGGTCTGGAACGCAGCGGGCATCGGCTCCGGCAGCCAGAACCGTGCCACCCCCTTGCCCTCGATGGTGAGGTTCCAGACGTCACAATCGGCACAGTTGCAGCCCTGTAAAACCCACCTTTAAAAAAATTCGGCAGCCCCGCGGGGCTGCCAAGACTTTTTGCCGCCATCCTAATAGCGGTTTTTTATTTTAAGGCTCAATGGCCAGCAGGGGAACGCTACTCCAGTTGTCCCAGCTCTGCGGCTTTGACCAAACGCGTCAACACAAAGTTGACGGGGGTTTCGATGCCATGCTTCTTGCCCCTGTCCACGATAGCGCCGTTGATCGCAAGCACCTCGGTGTGGTTTACGTTCTCAATGTCCTGCAACATGGAGCACTTGTTGCTCTGTGTGCGGACGGCCACGTCGGTGACGTGCTGATACAGGTGGTCGTAATCCAGCTTGATGCCCTCCAGCTTCGCCACCTTCATCAATTCCTCGACGGCCAGCTTCTGGATCTCGCCTGCAGGTTTCACGAGGTGCGTCTGGCCGTTCGTGATACGACAGAGGGCGCCTATCGCATTGATGCCAACGTTTACAGCCAGCTTCGTCCAGATCAGGCTGTTTACGTCATCCACCATCTGGACCTCAAACCCTCCATCTTCCAGTATCTTTGCCAGTTTTTTGATTCGGTCACTGATGCCACCCGAATACTCACCAATGGAGATGGAGCCCGTTTCGCTACCCCTTGTGCAGCCCGGCGCGAACTGCGTGCTGCCAAAGGTGGTGGTGCCCACCACGGTACGCTCCTTCCCCACGATCTCAGCGATCGTTTCATAGTTCCCGATGCCATTCTGCAGCGTCAGGACTGTGGTGTTGTTTCCGATGATCTTCAGGCAGTCTTGGGCCGCGGTGACGTTGTCGTAGGACTTGACCGTAAACATGATCAGGTCTGGGGATGAAACGTCTTCGATGCGGTTCGTGATTTTAATCTTCAGGGTTTGTTCTTTATCCCCGCGAAGTATCTTCAGTCCGTTCTTCTGAATTGCGTCGATGATCTCCTGCCTCTTCTCCACCAGGGTGACATCCTGTCCGTGGTTAAACAGTATGGAACTGAAAAGCGTACCAACAGCCCCTGCGCCCACAACGACAATTTTCATGGTAAAAATCTCCTTTACTTTCTTAGACGCTGCACAGCAAATGCCTTTTCCAAAAAATCCCGCAGCTTAGGTTTTAAGGCGGATCAAGAAATAATACCTCTAGGCTAGAATATACTAAAAGGGGTCTGGGAAGTCAAGGGCTCTCTTTAGATTTAGGATTGATCTTTCCGGCAGAATTGCGATATTCTCCTAAGAGAAATCGTTGACATTTTCAAATCAAGTAGGTATATTAGAAATAATACGTCTCAAAATTCACAATGGGGGAGCTCTCTCCATTGTCTGAGGGTGTCCCAACGGACGTTGGCCGGGCCGTCGCCGAGGCCTTCGAGATTCCAAAGTGGCCTGGCTCACCAGGCCGTTTTAAAGGGTGATGTAGAAGATCATGATACGGTTAATAGAGCATATCGGCAATTTTGTGAACAGGTTCCTCATGTTTTTTGTCTTCGCGGTAGCCGTGGCGGCACTTTTGGCCCCAGAGGTCTTTCTACCGGCGACGCGGTTGCGCCTGATGGGCTTCCCCCTAATCAACATCCTGCTGATGGTCATCATGCTGGGGACGGGAATGTCCATCGATGCGCTGGAATTCTTCCGCATGTTGCGAAGACCGAGGATGCTCTTGGGCGGCATGGCAGTCAAGTACTTCTTCATGGCCACCGGGGCATGGATTGCTGCAAGGCTGTTCAGTCTGAACAACGAGCTTGCTTTTGGAATGGTTTTGCTGGGCTGCATGCCCACTGGGACTGCGTCCATGGTCCTCATCAATATCGCGGAGGGAAATGCGGCGCTGTCCGTCGCCCTTCTGTCCCTGACAACGCTCCTGGCGCCGGTCCTCACCCCCTCCCTGACCTACCTTTTAGGCGGCGGTTGGGTGGAGATTGACTTCCTGGATATGTTTAAAAATATTGTCATCATCGTTATAGTCCCGGTGGTCATCGGGATGCTGATTCGGAGGCGGGCGGAAACGCTGTATACCCTGATAAAGCCCACCATCAGGCTGATCTCGCTGATTGCCATCCTGATCATCGTGGGGGTGTGTGTGGCCCCCAACAAGGCCTCGATCATGGCTTTGGATTCCGTCAAGGTCATTGCCGCTCTGACGGTGAACTTCGTTATTGCTGCAGCGGGGGCCATCCTCTCGACAAAGTTCCTGAGGCTGGACCACAGGGAGGCCTCGGCGCTCGTCATCGCTTCCCTGTCGCTGAACACCAGTCTTTCGGCCGGCATCGCAGCCACCTTTCACGACGTCTACCCAATGGCTGCCCTCCCCTCGCTTATCAACGTTCCCCTAAACATCCTGCTGACCACGGCGACGATCAAATTATTCCTTCGCCCCGGTTCAGAACGTTGAAGAAGATACTCAAGGCCTTCTGTACCCGCTGCGCAGAGTCGGCGACGCTACACTTTGCAACCTCTTCTGCGAGATCGCGGATTAGGCCGTGTCATCAACGAACGGAGGCGCGCTAAAGACGACAAAGTTCAGCGCGCTGGCAACGCCGGTCAGACTGTCACTTCACAGTATGCGGGGAGCGGGAAACCGCTCCCCTTTCGTATCAGACGACGGACCTGGCTCTGGCGCAGTGCGGGCGGGGGCGCTCAGCGGCTGAGGTACGTCCACGCGAAGGCGGCATGGATGGCCGCGGCGCGCTTCAGCTGAGCCTCGTCCAGGTCGAACTTCGCCGAGTGGTGGGGCCTATGGGTCCCCGGTCGGTCCGGGGCCGCCGTCCCCAGTTGCAGGTACGTCGAAGGAACGGCCTCCGCGAAGCAGCTGAAGTCCTCGGAGCCCATGTTGAGCGGCGCCTCCACCATGGCCTCCGGCCCGAAGAGGTCCGTCCCGGCCCGGATCAGCAGGTCCGTCATGGCGGGGTCGTTGACGGTCGCCGCTGCGGAGCGGTGGTAGTCCAGCTCCGCGCGACAGCGGAAGGCCGTGGCGATGTCCGAGGACAGGCGCCTCATGCCCGACTCGACGGCGTCCTGGACGCCGCGCTCGAAGGTGCGCACGGTCCCCACCATCTTCACGCGCTCCGGGATGATGTTGAACGCCTTGGATGAGGTCTCAAGGCAGCCGATGCTCAGCACCGCGGTGTCCCTGGGCGATACCTCGCGCGAGATGACGGTCTGGAACGCGCTGCCGATCTGGAACGCAGCGGGCGTCGGATCGATGGCCAGCTCCGGGGCCGAACCGTGGCCGCCCTTGCCCTCGATGGTGAGGTTCCAGACGTCGCAGGCGGCATAGCAGGGGCCGCGGCGGTACAGCAGCTTGCCCGCAGGGAAGATGGAGGCCACGTGCAGGCCGAAGGCGGCGTCCACGCCGTGAAGGGCCCCTTCCTCGACCATGGCCCTGGCTCCGGACCGGTCGCCCGCCTCCTCCGCCGGCTGAAAGAGCAGGCGCACCGTGCCCCGCAGCTCGCTCCGGATCTGCATCAGGATATTCGCCGCCCCCAGGAGGGCCGCCGTGTGGGCGTCGTGCCCGCAGGCGTGCATGACGCCCTCGTTTCGGGAGCGGTACTCCACGTCGTTCTCCTCCGTCACCGGCAGCGCGTCCATGTCGGCGCGCAAGGCGACGCACTGGCCCGGCGCCCCTCCCTGGATGTCCGCGATGAGGCCGCTCGACGTGCCACCGTAGCCCCGATGCACCGTCTCGATGCCCAGCTTCAGAAGCTCCTCCTGAACGCGGTCCGTGGTCCGCTCCTCCTGCCACGACAGCTCAGGATGGCTGTGAAAATGCCGCCGCAAGGCGATAATCTCCGGCTCAAACTCCCCGGAAAGCTCTCCGATCCTCTCGATGACGTCGTTCATAACCGAAACTTCCTTTCATTTCTTTATACAAAGCGAGCGCAGGCACGCCTCCGGTCGCTCACCTGGGCTGCTGCGCCCCCTCGCCCGCCACCCAGCCCGTGCTCCAGCAGATCTGGAGGTTGAAGCCGCCCGACGGCCCGTTGAGGTCCAGCACCTCGCCGGCGAAGTAGAGGTTCTCGCACCGTTTGGAACGCATCGTGGCGGGGTCCACCTCCTTCAGGCTGACGCCCCCTCGTGTGACCACCGCGTTGTTGAAGCTCCACAGCCCGTTGACCGTCAGGCGGATGTCCTTCAGCAGGTCCGCCGTCGCCTCCGCTTCCTCGCTTGAAACGTAGGCCGCGGGTTTGTCCTCCGGCACGTCCGACAGCGCGAGGATCATCGGAATGAGGGGGCCGGGCACCAGCCCCTTCAGGGCGCCGGCGAAGCGGCGGGTGCTGAACTTCTCCAGGTCGCGGCGCACCCGTTCCGTCAGCTTCTCGCGCGTCAGGGCCGGCTTCAGGTCGATGGAGAGGGAGAGGGCCCCCTGGGCCATCCAGTCGGGCACGGAGGAGCTCATGTCCATGATGACGGGCCCGCTGACGCCGAAGTTCGTGAACTCCATCTCGCCGAAGCGCTCGTCCACCGGCTTTCCGTCCACCAGCGCCGTCACCCGCACGTTCCGCAGGTCGCACCCGTGGGCCAGCTTCACCCAGGTTTCATGGGTCTTGAGGGGGACCAGCGCCGGCATCGGCGTGACGACCGAGTGTCCCGCCTGCTCCGCAAAGCGGTAGCCGTCCCCCGTGGAGCCGGTGCGGGGGTAGGACTTGCCGCCCGTCGCCACGATGAAGCGATTTGCCTCCAGCTCCTCGACCTCCGTGATGAGCCGCTCCACGCGCCCGTCCCGGACCTTCAGGGACCGCACGGGGGAGCTCCTCAGGATGCGCACTCCGAACTTCCTGCAGAGCATCAGGAGCGCGTTCAGGACGCGCTGACCGCCGCCCTCCGCGGGGAACACGCGGCCTCCCCGCTCCGTCACGGTCTCGACGCCGTGCTTCCGAAAGAAGGCGAGGGTTTCCGCCGGCCCAAAGCGGCTGAAGGCGAACCACAGGAAGCGCCCCTTGTCCCCGTAGCGCGCGATGAAGGCGGCCGGGTCCGGCTCCGCGTTCGTGAAGTTGCAGCGCCCCCGGCCCGCCAGCAGGAGCTTGGTCCCCAGGGAGGCGTTCTTCTCCGTCAGGAGGACGCGCTCCCCCAGCTCCGCCGCCCGCAGGGCCGCCATGAGGCCCGCCGGCCCGCCGCCGATCACGATGGCGTCGAAGCGTTCCATCAGCGTCGCCGCTTTCCGCCCTCGGCCAGTTGTTCCCTGAAGAGCGAACCCATGGTCATGTCGGGCCTCTCCGGCCTCTCGCGCCGTCCGCCGGCCCGATGCGCCCCCTCACCGCGGAGCCTGCCCTCCGGGGTCTTTTCACCCAGGTCGGACTTCCGCGCCGAAAGGGCGATGCGGCTTCGCTCCATGTCCACCTCCAGCACGGCCACGCGGACGTGCTGCCCCGGCTTTAGGTGTGCGTGGGGGTTCTCCACGAACACGTCCGCGATGCGGCTGATGTGGACCAGCCCGTCCTGATGGACGCCGACGTCCACGAAGGCGCCGAAGTCCGTCACGTTGGTCACGATGCCGTTCAGGATCATGCCTGGAGCCAGGTCCGTCATCGTGCGGACGTTGGGGTCGAAGGCGAAGGGCTCGAACTTCCGCCGCGGGTCGCGCCCAGGCTTCTCCAGCTCCAACAGGATGTCCTGCAGCGTCGGGAGGCCCGCCGTCTCGGAGACGAAGTCCGGAAGGCGGATGCGGGCGCGCAGCGCGGGGTCGGAGAGGAGGTCGGCCACCGTGCAGGAGAGGGCCGCGGCCATGCGGGCCACGGTGGCATAGTTCTCCGGGTGGACGGCGCTGGCGTCCAGAGGGTTCGCGCCTCCCATGATCCGGAGGAAACCGGCGGACTGCTCGAAGGCCTTGGGGCCGAAGCGCGGCACCTTCTTGAGGGCCTCGCGGTCGCCGAAGGGGCCGTTGGCCTCGCGGTACTTCACGATCTGGGAGGCCGTCTGGCGGTTGAGGCCCGAAACGTAGGATAAAAGCTCCGGGCTTGCCGTGTTGACGTTTACACCCACGGCGTTCACGCAGTGGGTCACGACGTCGTCCAGCGCCTGCTTCAGCTCCTTCTGGTCCACGTCGTGCTGATACTGGCCCACGCCGATGGACTTGGGGTCGATCTTGACGAGCTCCGCCATGGGGTCCATGAGGCGGCGGCCGATGGAGACGGCCCCGCGGACGGTGACGTCCTGGTCCGGGAACTCGCGCCGGGCCACCTCGGAGGCGGAGTAGATGGAGGCTCCACTCTCGTTGACGGAGACGACGGCCACGTCGGGCAGGTCCAGACCCCGCACGAAGACCTCCGTTTCGCGCCCCGCCGTGCCGTTGCCGACGGCCACGGCCTCGAGGTGGTACTTCCGCACCAGCTCCCGCAGGACCCTTCCGGCGTCCTCCCGCTCGCGCTCCGACCGCTGGAGGAAGACGACGGTGTGGTAGAGCAGAGCCCCCTGCGCATCCAGGCACACGACCTTGCAGCCGGTGCGCACGCCGGGGTCGATGGCCAGCGTAGCCCTCTGCCCCATGGGTGCGGACATCAGCACCTCCCGCACGTTCTCCGCGAAGACGCGGATCGCGTCGGCATCGGCCCGCTTCTTCATCGCCCCGCGCAGCTCCGTCTCGATGGACTTCCGCAAGAGCCGCTTGTACCCGTCCTCCACGGCGGCGGCTACCATGCGCGACGCCGCGCCCGCGCCCCGCACGAAGCGGCGCTTCAGCAGGGAGATCGCCTCCTCCTCCGGAGGCGCGGCGCTCGTGGTGAGGAACCCCTCCCGCTCGCCCCGCAGGATGGCCAGCACGCGGTGCGACGGCATGGAGGCGGCGCTCTCCTCGAGCTCGAAGTAGTCCCGGTACTTCGCGCCCTCCTCCTCCTTGCCCTTGGCGCAGGCGCTGGTCAGCACGGCCTTACGGGCGAAGAGCCGCCGCGTCTCCTGGCGGGAGTCCGGGTCCTCGCTGACGCGCTCGGCCAGGATGTCCATGGCGCCGGCCAGGGCTTCCTCGACGCTGGCGACGCCTCGATCCCCGCTCACGAAGGCCTGAGCGGCGGCGGCGGGGTCCATGGCGTCGTCCTGCGCCATCAGGAGGTCCGCCAGAGGGGTCAGCCCCTTCTCGGCGGCGATGGAGGCGCGGGTGCGGCGCTTGGGGCGCCAGGGCAGGTAGACGTCCTCCAGGGCAGTCATCGTCGGGGCGGCCGCGACGGCGGCCCGCAGCTCCTCCGTCAGAAGGTTGCGCTCAGCCAGCGAGTCCAGGATGGCGGCACGGCGCTTTTCCAGCTCCGCCATCCGCGCGGCGCGGTCCCGGATCGCGGTGATGACGGTTTCGTCGAGCGATCCCGTCGCCTCCTTGCGGTAGCGCGCGATGAAGGGGACGGTGCAGCCGTCGTCGAAGAGGGTCAGCACAGCCTTGACCTGAGCTCGGCTGAGCTTCAGCTCCTTTGCGATGGCGTCTGGAATGTCGAGGGCAGGGTGAGGGGGGTGAGCCTCTGGGTTGGGGGTAGAGCGTACCGTCGTCGTTTCCACTCAGAATCATCTCCTCCCTGGCGGAGCTACGGGCCAACCGCGTCCCAAGCCGCCTGAATGGAATTGATCGGAACGGTAAAGATTATACCAAAAGTGGGGAGAGGGCCTCTCCTCCGGGCCCTTGAAAATTGACGCGGATGCGGCACGGGTATAGAATATATTGATAAATATTTGCGTCAACATTGGATGCTGCGGCGATTTCCCGTCTGCGGGCTCTCAGGGAGCCTGAGCCGATGGCCCTTGACGAATGATGACACCGAGGTGGTCGCGTTGAAGCGTATTCTCAAGTTGTTCCTGTTTTCCCTGTGCCTGACCGGCGTCCTGGCCAGCGAGGCCGCCGCGCTGGTGCAGATGAGCTTTCCGGATTACCTGAAGGAGATCCTGCTGAACAACCACGCCCTGCGGTCCGGCGTCAAGGCCGTCGAGGCGAACTACTACGCCGTGCTGGCGGCCATGGGCGCGCAGCGCCCCAGCCTGGGCCTCAACGCGAAGGGGGCCTGGCTCTCCGAGATGAACGGCGAGGACAACTACACCATGGGCAGTGCGGGCCTCGCCCTGACGCACCGCATCGACCTGTCGGGGAAGTACTCGCTGGACGAACGCCAGAACGTCCTAGGCTACGAGATCGCACGGGCGCAGTTCGACGCGAACGTGAACGCCCTCGTGGCCACGGCGGAGCAGACATGGTGGTCGGCGGTCCTGGCCCGCGAGAACGTGCGGCTTCAGCGGGAGATCCTGCGCCAGCGGGCGGAGAACCATCGTGTGACGCTGGAAAAGTACCGTCAGCAGTTGGTCCCGAAGCTGGACGTGGTGCGCAGTGACGCTCAGGTGGTGGAGGCGGAGACGCTGGTGAAGCGCGCGGAGACGAGCTACAACAACCTGCTGGCCAACCTCTCCTACCTGGCCGGAGGGCTGGACGTGGAGCCGCGGAACGAGCCCCTGCACGTCCCGGCCTTCGACATGACGCTGAGCTACGACGAGGCGCTGAAGAACCGTCCGGACATGCGGGCGGCGCAGCTGACGCTGGATCGGGCGAAGGTGGTGAAGAAGCTGACGGCCCGCGGGCTCTCTCCGACGTTGGACGTCAGCCTCCAGTGGACGGCCTGGGCCGACCCCGACATATCCGCCACGCCCCAGAGCCACGAGGCACAGGCGGGGCTCTCCCTGAACGTCCCGATCTTCGACGGGCACCAGACGAAGTACGGCGTCCTGAACGCGGACCGCATGGTGCAGTCCGCGGAGGCGGCCCTGGACTCCCTGAAGGAGGAAACCCGGCAGGACATCGCCGTGGCGATGAACAACTGGAAGAACGCCGAGGCGCTCGAGGCGGACAAGAAGCGCCAGATGGCCCGATCCGAGGAGGAGCTGCGCATCACGGAGCTGATGTACGCGGAGGGCATGGGCGCCCAGATCGACCTCATCAACGCCCAGACGGCCTACCGCACCGTGCGGACGGAGTACCTGGACGCCGTGAAGAGCATGTACGTGGCGCTGGTCGCCATGCGCAGGGCCATCGGGGACTACGCCCCCAACGAGGACGGAGCCTGGAAGGAGGCCGTCGTCCGTTACGGCAAGGGCACTGAAGTGGCGGGCGAGGTCGGGCTGGTGGGCCTGCGCGGGGAGCGCCGCCAGGCCCCGGAGGCGTCCGCGAAATCTCCAGCAGAGGCGAAGTCTCAAAAGAAAACGGAGTCAAAGAAGAAACGATAGGCGAAAACGACCTCGGCCTTTGCGGGGCCTGCATCTAAAGGAAAAATCTAAGGGAAAAGGACGGTTCCTTTTCCCTTTTTTTTCGGATTTTCAGCCTTGACTCCTGTGTTAATATCTCTACCGTAATTTTTCTATGCGGGGTTTTAGCGTCTAGGGCTTCTTTGGCGAAATGGGGCAGTAGGGGCGAGAGGATCGCCTGCGCCCTTTAAGAGAGGATGCGTTTACATTCAGGTAAAGAAGCTGTGATGTACTGTCTGGCGTCTGTTGGTCTGCGGGCTTGAGCGTTTGTGGAAACGGCGTTCTCTTTCTCGTCCGTCATCCAGTCAGGCAGGACCCCAAAATCTTTCCAGGGGGGACGCCCAGTGAATTTTAGGAATGCTGCGCGCGGTCGCAGCGCAATTTTGTGTCTGTTGGCGACGGGGTTCTTCGCCCTTCCGTGGGCAGCGGAAGCGAGCGACGAGGAGGTCGAGCGCCTGTTCGGACACTCGGAGCCGCTGATTACGGCCAACATCCTTCCCAAGGAACCCGTGACCGTCACGGCAACCCGCAACAAGGGAAAGGCCCCAAAGAAGGCCGTTGCAGGCCAGCGGGACCGTGAGGCGGAGTTGAAGAGCATCAAGGCCCTTCTCTTTCGCTACAACAAGAAGCTGTCGCCGCAGAAGGCGCGGCTTTACGCGGAGTTCATCGTCGAGGCGGGGCAGCAGTTCCAGCAGGACCCCTTCGTCATCGCGGCCATGATCGTCAACGAGTCCAGTGCGCGGCACGACGCCCTTTCCCGCGGCGGGGACTACGGCCTGATGCAGGTGCGGTGGCGCGTCCACAAGCGCACCATCACGAAGAAGTACCCCCACATCACGCAGGCGAAGGACATGTTCGACCCGAAGTACAACGTCCTGGTAGGCACGGAGATATTCTCCCGCTGCTGTGCGGCCTCTGCGGACCTGCAGGGCGGACTTCTGCGCTACAGCGCCGGCAACCGGCGGCTGGCACTCAAGATCGTTGCGGAGGTCAAAAGGCTGGAGGACGCCTATCAGCGACACCTGAAAAACAGCTGACGGCATAAAAAAAACGGAGGGCCCCAGGGGGCCCTCCTGACGTTCTCGGAGCAACGCTCCAAACTTTTTTGTTACTGTCCCAGCGCCTTGTTCAGCAGGTCGACAGCGATCTTGGCGGTTTCCATGGTCCCCTCCCGCCAGCGGCGCATCCAGAAGGAATAGAGCCAGCCCTCTGCGGACGCGTCCCACTCGGAGAGGTACATCGTATCGTCCCTCAGATCGATGTCCATGGCCGCCGTGTAGTAGGGCTTGTCCCCGATCTCCGGGAAGCCCGCGATGTGGAATATCTTTCCCCTCTGAATGGAAGGATACTCCCCCTCCTCCATTATTTTGCCGAACTTCTTCTGCCATCCCTCCGTGCCCACGATGGCCTCGTAGTAGCGGGGCAGCTCCTTGAGGGTCGCCTCGAGCTGGAGCGGCTTGACGACCTGCTCCACGGCGCCCTGGACGAGCCTGTCCAGCGTTGGAGCTCCACCCTGGCACAGAAAGGCGACGACGGGACCGGCCTCCACGTGCAGGGCATAAAATCCCTCCTCCCCTTCCGCCCTGCTGGCGGTCTTGAGCAGGCGGGCGATGCGGAGCCTGCCGCGGAGCAGCGCCATGAAGTGGTCGTCCTTCATGGCCTCCTCGGCCGACTCCGATCCGATCTTCAGGTTGTCCTCGTTCAGGTTCAGGGCCTTGGCCGCATCGACGTAGCTCTTAACGTCCTCGGCCGTCAGGCACTCCGCAGGGACTGCCTGCGTCAGAAGGAATACCGCCGCGGCAAGGAACGGCAGGGACAGGGAAAACATCGTCTTTTTCATCGGTAAACGCCTTCCTTAATAAAAATATTATGATTATGATGGTGAAGCGACACTCATTATATTTCATCGCCCCGGCAGGGCAAGGGTGGTTTTTTTCGCCCCTTCGCCGTGGCAGCTCAAGGGCCTCTTCCCAGATCATCAGATTATACCGAATCGCGTTTAATGTGGATTGCCTCCCCTGAAAGGGGAGGTGCCGCCAAGGGCGGCGGAGGGGTTCAGCCAGACGACACGACTTACGGACGCCGATAGGCGGTCGGCGTCGTGTCGGTCGGCTGAGGGCGAAGGAAGTCCGGGGGACTTCCGCAGCTCGGCCAGACGACCGGCGAGGTACGAGCCGTGTCGGTTGCTTAGGGGCTTATCAGGGGGGCTTTTCTTGCCTTTCTTTACCGCGAATTGGTATTAAACGAACGAGGGGTTGGCGTTTCTTCTTCGAGCGTCGTCTAAAAAGTGGCGGAGGCGTGTGGGGATCGAACCCACCAGAGACGGCGAGAACCGCCCCTCACCGGGTTTGAAGCCCGGGCCCGTCACCAGACGAATCTCACCTC
>NZ_DBHLDX010000019.1:6891-32309 GCF_057312375.1 Fretibacterium sp. | reverse complement strand
TGCTTGGCGGAGGCCTGGAGGTCCGCAAAGCCCTGCCGGATCACCTCGTTGCCCGACGCGTTCTCCGCCATCTCAAGGCCCCGCAGGATGGGGACCCCCGCGGTGACGAGCGCCGCCAGCGTCTGGGTGGCTCGGGCCATGCCAGACTTGAACACCAGGCTCTTGATGATTGGCAACTTCAGCTTCAACCGGTCCATCATGGGCTTCGTGGTTTTGCTCCTCATCAGGAAGACCAGCACCCCGATGACGGCCAGCGTCCAGAGCACGATGCTCTGCCAGTGCGCAGTGCAGTACTCACCCACATCAAAGAGGACTTTGGTTAACATAGGCAGTTCAATGTTCAGCCCTTGGAAGACCTGCTGGAACTTGGGCAGGATGAAGGCGATGAACACCACCACCACGGACAGGGCAAAGAAGATGACGAAGCTGGGGTAGAACATGGCGGACCGGATTTTGCTCCGCAGCGCCGCCTGTTTCTCCAGGAGCCCCGCCACGCGCTCCAGCGAGTCGTCCAGGAGGCCGCCTTCCTCGCCCGCCTGAACGAGGGAAATCATCATGTTGTTGAAGACCGACGGGTGGGCCCTCATGGCCTGGCTCATGGGGATGCCGCGGTCCAGCCGCCCCTTCACGTCGATCAGCACGTCCTTGAAGATCATGTTCCGCTCCTGCTCTGCGATGATGTCGATGGCCATGGAGAGGGTCAGGCCCGCCTGGACCATCGTCGCCATCTGGCGGAAGAACACCATCTTCGTCTTGGCGGGCACCGTGCCGATGCGCTGCAGCTTCTCGAAGAACGACAGCCTGGCGCCCCCTACCTCCTTGCCCCCCGCTGCCGCAGCGTTCATGGAGAGCACCAGGAGCCCCTTCTCCCGCAGGGCTTGGATCGCAAGCCCCTGGTTCTCCGCCTCCATCTGCCCCTCTTGGATATTGCCGTCCGCGGCACGCACACGATACTTGAATTTCATCGTCTACCTCCCAAAGGTTTCAGAAAGGCCTGTCGGACCTCAAAGGGTGAGGTTAGCGGGGGCATCACATCGCCCCCTGCGTCATGACGCGCTGGAGCTCCTTGGGGTCGTAGGCGTAGGCCATCGCAGCGTCGCGGCTCAGGATGCCGTCGCCCACCAGGTCCGCCAGACACTGCTCCATCGTGTGCATGCCCGTAGCCGCCCCCGTCTGGATCGCCGTCCGGATCTGGCTCGTCTTGCCCTCGCGGATGCAGTTGCGGATACCGGGGTTCGCGATGAGGAGCTCCGTGGCGCAGATTCGGCCGCCGCCACCTCGTGGGATCAGCTGCTGGGAGCAGATGCCCACCAGGACCGACGCGAGCTGGATGCGGATCTGAGCCTGCTGGTGCGGGGGGAAGACGTCGATCAGTCGGTCCACGGACTGGGGAGCGTCCTGGGTGTGCAGCGTGCCCAGCACGAGGTGTCCCGTCTCCGCGGCGGTGATGGCCGCCTGGATCGTTTCGAGGTCGCGCAGCTCTCCAATGAGGATCACGTCGGGGTCCTGGCGCAGGACGTGCTTCAGGGCCTCGGCGAAGCTGAAGGTGTCGGAGCCTACCTCCCGCTGGTGGACCACACAGTTCTGTGACCGATGGACGTACTCGATGGGGTCCTCGATCGTGACGATGTGGTCGAAGCGCGTCCGGTTGATCTCGTCCACCAGGGCAGCCAGCGTGGTGCTCTTTCCGTGCCCCGTCGGCCCCGTCACCAGGAACAGCCCCCGGCGCCGGTGGGCGACTTCCTCCAGCTCCTGCGGCAGCGCCAACTCCTGGAGCGTCCGAATCCTCATGGGGATCAGTCGGAACGCCGCAGCGATGCCCCGCATCTCGCAGTAGCAGTTGCCGCGGAAACGCGCCTCCACGCCGTTCCCCACGTGGGAAAAGCTGAAGTCCAGCTCGTGGGTCTCCATGAACTTCTTGTACTGTTCGGGCGAGATCACCTCCAGCAGGGCGCGCTCGACCTCCTCAAAGGCCATGGGGGTTGTGTTCCTCACGGCACCCAACACGCCGTCAACGCGCATCATCGGCGCAACGCCAACCCCCAGGTGAAGGTCGCTCGCATCTCTCTCAATGACCAGATCCAGCAGGGATCTCAAAGTTACTTCCACCGATACCGCCTCCTGAGGCAATAGCCGTTATAGCGTGCTGGTCAAGACCTCTTCCAGCGAGGTGAACCCGGCCAGCGCGGCGTTGATGCCGGACTGGCGCAGCGTCTTCATGCCCTTCTCAATGGCCGCCTTGCGGAGGTCCAGGTTGCTGGCCCCCTCCAGGACCATACGGCGAAGGTCGTCGTCCAGCACCATGATCTCATAGATGCCGCGCCGCCCCTTGTAGCCGTTGCGGCACTCGTTGCAGCCCCTGGCCCTGAAGGCGTGGGTCCCCACCGGGACGTGCAGTTCCTCGCACGTCTTGGGCGCCAGTTCGTACTCCTCGCGGCACAGAGGACACAGCCGGCGCACCAGGCGCTGGGCGATGACCCCCGACAGCGACGCGGAAACCAAGAACGCCGCCACTCCCATGTCCACCATACGGGTGGCGGCGCTGGGGGCGTCGTTGGTGTGCAACGTCGAGAGCACGAAGTGTCCCGTCAGCGCCGCACGGATGGCGATCTGCGCCGTCTTCTGGTCGCGAATCTCTCCCACCATGACCTTGTCGGGGTCCTGGCGCAGGATGGACCGGAGGGCGGACTCGAAGGTCAACCCTGCCTTCTCGTTCACGAAGACCTGGTTGATCCCCGCGACGGAGAACTCCACGGGGTCCTCCACCGTGATGATGTTCACGTCCGGCTGGTTGATCCTTTGGAGCATGGAGTAGAGCGTCGTGGACTTTCCGCTTCCCGTGGGGCCCGTCACCAGCATGATGCCCCAGGGCATCTCGCAGAACATCTTGATCTTCTCCATGTCGTCCGGCTCCAACCCCAGGCGGTCCAGCCCCACATTGGAGCTCTCCTGATCCAGGATACGAAGGACGGCCTTCTCTCCGTTCATCGTCGGCAGGATGCTGGCACGGAGGTCGATGCGCCGCCCGTCGACGCGGATGAGGATGCGGCCGTCCTGAGGCTTGCGCCTCTCCGCGATGTCCATGCCGCTCATGATCTTGATGCGGGACGTCACGGAGGGGTGCAGGGACACGGGGTACTCGAAGGCGGTGTAGAGCTGTCCATCGACGCGGAACCGGACGCGGGCGCTCTTCTCATAGGCCTCCACGTGGATGTCCGAAGCCCCCTCCCGCACCGCCTGCTGAAGCAGGTTGCCGACCAGTTGGATGACGGGGGCGTCCTCCACGCTCGCTGCCACGTCCAGCTCCTTGTTGACTTCAGTGTCCGGGTCGATCTCAACGATGGCCTCCTCCAGGTTGTTCTGGAGGTTGTAGAGGCGGTCCAGGTTCTTGGCGATCTCCTCGTGGGTAGAGATGCCGATCTTGAGGTTGCGACCCGTCAGCATGCGGATCTCGTCCTGGGCCAGGAGGTCCAGGGGGTTCGACATGGTGACGAGGAGGAGGCCGTCGTCCACGATGGTCAGGGGGATCAGGTTCAGGCGTTCCGCCACGGCACGGGGCACCATCTTGATGGCCTCCGGCATAGGATGGTACCGCGTCAGCGAGAAGAGCGGCAGGCGCAGCTGGGTGGACAGGGCCTCGGCCAGGCGCGTGTCCGAGATGATCCCCTCGGAGATGAATATCTCTCCCAGCCTCTTTCCAGAGGCCTTCTGCAGCTGCAGCGCCTGAGCCAACTGTTCCTTCGTGATGGCCCCCGCCTGGATCAGGACGTCGCCCAACCTGGGTTGTTTCGTCTGGAGCGCCGCGGCGCTCGGCACAATGGCGGAGCCCACATCTTGGCCGGCCGCAGGCCCTCCCTGAGGCATCGATCCGACGCCCTGCTGGCCCTGGCTCGACCCCAGTGGAGCCTGCACACCGCCTTGGGGCGCCCCGGCCGCTGGGCTCCGTTGCATCTCGGGCGCTCTGCCCGCCATCAGAGCCTCGCGAATCTCCTGTGCCGGCGCCAGGGCAAAGCGTAGGGGAACGGGCAGCTTCGTCCTCAACATGTCCTGGGTGGCGACGTCCAGGGGGTCCGAGATCGCGATCAGGAGGACGGAGCCATGCTCCTGAAACTCCAGGGGGAAGACGTTGAACTTCTCCATCAGCTCCCGCGGGCACTCGTTCTGGGCCGCGATGTTCGCCATGTAGTCCGACACTTTCACCACAGGCAGCATGAACTGAAGGCCCAGCGCCTCCGTCAGCTGCCGGTCCGTCAGGAGCCCCAGCTCAACGAGGATCGCACCGATGCGCTTCTGAGGATTCTTCGTCTGCTCGTCCAGCGCGCGCTGCAAGGCCTCCGGCGCCACCCTGCGCGACCGCAGCAGTATCTCACCAATTTTCTTCCGAGTTGCCCCCATTGCGACGCTCCTTTGTATCACCGTTCAAGCACGCCCGACCGGCCCCTCCGTCAGAGGCCGCCACGCGAAATGTTTCAGCGTCCAACGTCATCCGCACATGCTGGAAGACGGTAAAAACACCCGCTGTTTTACCTCCCTTATTCTATCACGAATCGACGTGCATTCCGCACAATTCGCTCACGCCATCCCCGTCAGGATTATCGGCGCTCCGGACGGCACAAAACAGGGGGCCGCCCGCGCCCTTCGGGATGAAAAAAGGCGCGCCGTGAGGTATACTCTCAAGGACGCTGCGCGTCGCAAGCGAAAGGCGCGCGGACGAGATCGCTGCCGAATGGGAGATGAACGCTATGGAGATCAAAGCGCCGCGGGGAGTACGGGATATCCTGCCCGAGGAATCGTGGAAGTGGGCTTACGTCGTGAACACGGCGGCCGGAACGATGGCCGATTTTGGGTTCTCCGAGGTGCATCTGCCCCTTTTCGAGCAGACGGAGCTCTTCGCCCGCGGCGTCGGGGACACCACGGACATCGTGGAGAAGGAGATGTACACCTTCACCGACCGCGGCGGCAGGAGCCTCACCCTGCGCCCTGAGGGCACGGCCAGCATGGTGAGGGCCGCGGTGGAGAACGGGCTGTGCGCTCAGGGCGTCGCGGCAAAGCTGTGGTGCTGGGGCCCCATGTTCCGGTACGAGCGGCCCCAGAAGGGGCGTTACCGCCAGTTCTATCAGATCGACGCCGAGTACCTGGGGGCGGCCGGCCCGATGGCCGACGTGGAGACCATCGACCTCGCCGCGGAGATATTCCGCCGCCTGGGCATGAGGAATCTGGAGGTCGTCATCAACTCCGTGGGGTGCCCCAGGTGCCGCCCCGTCTACCGGGAGGCCCTGCTCCAGCACTTCCAGGCCCGACGGGGCGAGCTGTGCGAAACGTGCCTTGAGCGCATGGACCGGAACCCTCTGCGCATCCTGGACTGCAAGGAGCCGGGGTGCGGCGCCGTGGCCGACGAGGCCCCCGCCGTCTACGAGTCGCTGTGCGACGAGTGCCGCAGCCACTTCGAGGAGGTCCGTGCGGGGCTCGAGCGCCTGAACTTCCGCTACCGCCTGGACAAGCGGCTGGTGCGGGGCCTGGACTACTACACGAAGACGGCCTACGAGATTCTCTCGGGAGACCTGGGGGCTCAGAACGCCGTGTGCGGCGGCGGGCGCTACGACAACCTCTCCGAGGCCATCGGCGGCCCCCGTCTGCCCAGCGTCGGCTTCGCCTGCGGCCTCGACCGCATCGTCCTGGTGATGGAGCAGCAGGGCTGCACCTTCGGGCGCAGGCCTCAGGCCAGGGCCTACGTGGCGGCGCTGGACGAGGCTTCGCGGGGGGCGGCCCAGGTCCTGGCCCACGAGCTGCGGCGCGCGGGCGTCGCCGCGGAGCAGGACACGGCGAACCGAAGCTTCAAGGCGCAGATGAAGAACGCCGGCGCCTCCGGCGCGCGCTGGGCCTGCATCCTGGGGCCGGAGGAGCTGGCGCGAGGGTGTGCGGCGGTCAGGGACCTGGAGGAGGGCAGCCAGACGGAGGTACCCCTGGCTCAGGTGCCCGATTACATCCGGGACCACGAATAAAATGAAATAAGCCTCCCGAATGCGAAGGGGGACGCCTAGGCGTCCCCCTTCGCGTATCCTGCCCTATCGCTCACGGCTGTAGAAGCGGGGCAGATTCTGACGGATCGAATCCAGGGTGGCGACCCCGATCCGGATCCCGCAGTTCGCCGTCAGCTGCACCTCGTCCTGGGCCAGGAGGTCCAGCGGGTCAGCCATGGCAACCAACAATCGTCCGTCCTCCTCGATCCTCAGGGGCAGCAGGTTCAGCCGTGCGGCGACGCTCCGGGGGACCAGCAGGATCGCCGCGGGCTCCGGCTCCTCCGCCCCCAGGACGAGCAGGGGCAGTTTGAGCTGCTCCGACAGCGCCTCCGCCAGGCGGCTGCTCGTGATGAGGCCCTCGGAGAGCAGGATCTCACCCAGCTTCTTGCTCGACCTCGCCTGGATCGTGAGCGCCATGGTCAGCTGCTGCTGGGTGATGGCCCCGGCCCGCAGCAACACATTTCCCAGCATGGGGTGCCTGGCCCTCAGGGTGTCGATGCTCACGAGGACCGCGGAACTGGGGGAGGCGGGCTCGGGTTCGGGTTCAAGGGGAGGCTGATCGGGCACGGCCTCCGTCCTCAGCGCCTCCTGGATCTCCTCTTCCGGGGCAAGGGCAAAGCGGATGGGGAAAGATATCTTCGCCCGCAGGATGTTCTGGGTCACGACGTCCATGGGGTCCGAGATCGCCACCAAGAGGACGGAGTCGTGCTCTTGAAACTCCAGGGGAAAGGCCTTCAAGCTCTCCATGAGCTCCCGAGGGACCGCGTGCCGGGCGGCGACGTTGTCCGCATAGTTCGCCACCTTCACCACCGGCAGCATGAACTGACGCCCCAGGGCGCTGGTCAGCGCCTGCCCCGTGGTCCCGCCCATCTCGATGAGGATCGTGCCGAGGCGCTTCCCCGGGCTCTTGGTCTGCTCCTCCAGGGCGAGCTTCAACTCCTCCGGCGACACCAGCCTCATCTGCAACAAAATTTCGCCGAGCTTCCTTCGTTTAGCCTCCATCGTTCAGAATCCCCCACGTTTCCCTATCGGGCCTCCGCCGCGGCGACATCGCGCAGGTACTCGACGACTGTCGTCAGGGAATAGGCCGAAGCGCCCCTCGCGTAGACGCCGAACTCCCGGTCGTACCACCCCGTCGCGCCGATGTCGATGTGCGCCCAGGGCACCCCCGGCTTCACGAACTCTCGAAGGAACATGCCGCCCGCGATGGGTCCGCCTCCGTCGGGGGAGTACTGGCGAAGGTCGGCAAAGGTCCCCCTCAGCCCCTCGCGCAGGCGCTCGTCATCCATCGTGAAGCGGTGGAAGCGCTCCCCCGCCCGGCCCGCCGCCCGCAGCAGCGCCGCGGACAGGCCGTCGTCATCGCACACCAGGGCCGCCGTATACTTCCCCAGGGCGTCCTTGACCGAGCCGGTCAGCGTCGCGACATCGATCAGGGCGTCCGGCTCGAGGCGCGAGGCGAACGTCAGGACGTCCGCCAGCACGAGGCGCCCCTCGCAATCGGTGTCCTGAACCTCCACCGTCTTTCCGCTCATGGTCCGGACGATGTCGCCGGGCCGATAGGCCGCCCCGTCCGGCATGTTCTCCACCAGGGCCGCTATGCCATGAACCTCAATGGGCAGCCTAAGCTCTGCGGCGGCCCGCAGGACACCCATCATGACGCAGGCGCCGCTCTTGTCATACTTCATGGACTGCATCTCATCCGAACCCTTGATGCAGAGGCCTCCGCTGTCGAAGGTCACCCCCTTGCCCACGACGGCGACGCGCCGGACGGGAAGCCCCCCCGGCCGATACACCATGTGGACGAGCCGCGGCGGGTTGGCCGACCCCCGACCGACGGCCATCAGGCCGTTCATCCCGAAGCCCGCTATCTCCCACTCGTCGTAGAACTCGCAGGACAGCGTGACGCGCCCTGCAAGGCGGCGGGCCACGCTCACGAAGGCCTCCGGGGTCAGGACGTTGGCCGGCTCGTTGGCCAGGCTGCGGGCGAAGCTCAGGGCTTCGCCCACGATGCGCCCCCGCTCCAGCCCATCCTCGTCCCCTCCTATCAGCGCAAAGGAGGCCAGTTTCGCCCGCACCGCGCCCTGCGTCCTATACTTGATGAAGGCGCAGGCACCAGCGAGGGCGCCCTCTGCAGCGGCCTCGCTGGCCTGGGGGGACAGGGCGTCCGCGCCCTCCACTTCAAGCGCCAGGCAGGACAGGTCCGAGTCCAGCGCGAACCGGACGAACTCCGCCGTCAGGGTGCGCAGGGCCGCGTCGTCAAAGGCTTCCCCGGGGCCACCGTGTACCGTGTAGCGAAGGTGTCCTCCATCGGCCCCCGCCGCAACGATCTTTCCCCTCCGGTCCACCGCGCCGAACGCGATGCGCCCAACGGCCTGCACCTCGTCCGTCATCCTGTTCAGGAGCTTCGTCATCCTTGAAACGCCCTCCTCGCCGATCCGCTTCTTCGCCAGGGCCTGCCCCGCGCCGCATCGACCGGTCGCCATCTAAAAATATCCCGTAAAAATATCGGCTTGCTATGCTGTGTTATTCGACGTACCTTCGCCTTTTATATCGTATAGTAATCAGTTGAGTTGTCAAGATACTTAAGGTGCTCATCCCCTGGACAGAGAGGCTCAGGACCTAGACTATAAGAGTCTGAGAGCCTGCAACCCACAGGCCATATAGCGCGAGGTGTCGAACAAGAGGCCTGGAGGCGGAACCGTCTTTTTTCCGCATAACAGCGCATGGCGCGAAGGGCGTTTTGCGCTTAAATTGTACGTCGTAGCGGCAACGCCATCCCACAGCGCGCCCGTCGCGCCTCTTCGCCTTTATCTTACACCCTGGGAGGTTTTCATCACCATGAACGTGAAGTACCTTGGCGACCTTCTGACCCTTGGGGCGGCCTTGGGCCTCCTCCTGCCGTTCGCCGGAGCGGCGGAGGCCGGGGCAAAATCGGCCCCGCTCCTGCCCATGGAGGACTTCTTCCGCAACCCGGAGTCCGCAGCCTACGCCATCTCGCCCGACGGGCGGCGCCTGGCCTACGCGAAGCCCTGGAAGAGCCGCATGAACGTCTTCGTCCGCGACCTCGACAGCGAGGAGGAAAGGCGCGTCACCTCCGCCGAGGAGCGGGACGTGGGAGGGTTCTTCTGGAAGGGGAACGACCGCATCGTCTACGTGCAGGACCGGGGCGGCGACGAAAACTTCCACGTGTACATCACGAACGTCGAAGGGACCGCCTCCCGCGACCTCACGCCGTTCGAGAAGGTCCGCGCCGGGGTGCTGGACGACCTGGAGGACGACCCGCGCCACATGCTCATCAGCATGAACCAGCGGGACCCGGAGGTCTTCGACGTCTACCGCTGCGACCTGGACAGCGGCGAGCTCACGAAGCTGGCGGAGAACCCGGGCAGCGTGGTGGGCTGGATGACGGACCACGAGGGACGCCTCCGCGTCGCCGTCGAGACGGACGGCGTCAACACGAACCTGCTCTACCGGACCTCGGAGGACCAGGAGTTCCGCAAGCTCCTCACCACAAGCTTCAAGGACAGCTTCAGCCCCATCCTGTTCAGCTACGACAACCGGCTGCTCTACGTCGCCTCGAACCTCAGCCGTGACAAGGAGGCCATCTACACGTTCGACCCCGAGGCCAACAAGCTCCTGGACCTGGTCTACGAGAACGACGAGGTGGACGTGGGGGGGCTGATGCACTCCAAGAAGCGCAAGATCGTCACGGGCGTCCACTACACGACGGACAAGACCCAGTACCACTACTTTGACGAGGAGAGCCGGAAGCTCCGAGAGGCGCTGGAGGCCTTCTTCCCAGGCCACGAGGTGTCCGTCACGGACATGGACGACGAGGAACAGCGCTGCATCGTGCGCGTCTGGGGGGATCGCACGCGGGGCGCCTACTACTTCTACGACCGCACCAGCAACGCCCTCAAGAAGCTGGCGGACGTTTCCCCCTGGCTGCGCGAGGACGACATGTCCCCCATGACGCCCATCACCTACCGCTCCCGGGACGGGCTGACCATCCACGGCTACCTGACGATCCCCACGGGGGCCGCCTCCCGCGACCTGCCCCTCGTGGTCATCCCCCACGGAGGGCCCAGCGCGCGGGAGTACTGGGGCTTTGACGCCGAGGCGCAGTTCCTGGCCAACCGCGGGGCGGCCGTGCTTCAGGTGAACTTCCGGGGCTCCACGGGCTACGGCAAGAAGTTCTGGACCGCCGGCTTCAAGCAGTGGGGACGCGCCATGCAGGACGACGTGACGGACGGGGTGAAGTGGGCCGTGGACCAGGGCATCGCGGACCCGAAGCGCCTGGCCATCTACGGGGGAAGCTACGGCGGCTACGCCGCCCTGGCGGGCGCAACCTTCACACCGGACCTCTACGCCTGCGCAGTGAGCTACGTCGGCCCATCCAACCTCTTCACCCTCCTGGAGAGCATCCCCCCCTACTGGGAGCCCCTGCGCGCGATGGAGTACGAGGAGATCGGCGACCCCTCGAAGGACAAGGAGCTCCTCGAGGCGATCTCCCCCTTCTTCCACGCGGATCGCATCCGGATCCCGCTCATGGTCGCCCAGGGGGCCAACGATCCCAGGGTCAACAAGGCGGAGTCCGACCAGATCGTCGAGGCCGTCCGCAAAAACGGCCGGGAGGTCCTCTACATGGTGAAGGAGAACGAGGGGCACGGCTTCCACAACGAGGAGAACCGCTTCGACTTCTACCGGGCGCTGGAGGACTTCTTCCGAAAGCACCTGGGCCTGCGCTGACCCGAAGCGGGCGGTGGGCCTTTTTGCCGATCCTGCGCAGCGCAGGCGACCGGACAGGCGATCTTGACGATAGCCGAACGGGCCCGTCCGCACGATAATGAAGCGTAGCCCGCGCGCGGCGCGCGGGTCAGGACCTCGACGGAGGGCACACACCCTCCGTCGAGGCGTTCCGCCGGCGGAGGGAAGGCCCCTTGTCGCCGGCGATGCTCGGGGAGTGAAGGTCGATGCGGCCACTTTTATCAGCACCCTTATCAGAGAGGATACCTCCGATCGACGCCATGGCGCCGGCCCGCCTTGAGACGGCCCTGTTCGCCGCGGGCAGCTTTCAGGACACGGAGGCACGGTTCGGGTTCATCAGCGGGGTCTGGCGCACCAGCGTGGGCTACGCCGGGGGGACCTTCCCAAACCCCTGCTGCGGGAACGAGGGGGACCACCTGGAGGCCGTGGCGGTGGAGTACTCGCCGCAGACGGTCAGCTACGGCCAACTGCTGGAGCTCTTCATGTGCTGGTACTGCGCCGCGCCGTCGGAGCAGTGCGCGGCCATCTTCGTCAGGACGCCGCAGGAACGGCGCCTGGCCCAGGCGGCCATCGAGCGCGGGGCCCTCTGCCGCAGGGACCGCGCGGCGCCCCGCGTCCTCCCCTTCAAGGCCTTCATCCGCGCGGAGAACGCCTGCCAGAAACACTACCTCCGCCTCGCTGCACGCTTCTACGACGGCCTGGTAGCACTCTATGGCGGGGAGGAGGCGCTGCTCCGCTCCACGCTGGCCGCGCGCCTAAACGGGTTCCTGCTGAATCCCTCCGCGTCCGCCCTGCACTGTATGCCGGAGAGCCCGGACCTCTACGGGCTGAGCCCCCTCGACCTCCAGGCGCTGCAGGGGCTGGCCGTCTGATGCGCATCGCTATCATTGGCGCCGGGGGCGCGGGGGGACTGATAGGGGGGAGGCTGTCCGCCCTCCTGCACGACAGCACGGAGCACCAGGTCGTCCTCTGGTGCCGCGGCGCCGTCCTCGACAGCGTCCGTCGGAACGGCCTGAGGCTTCACTCCGGCAGCGGCGACCTGACGGCGCACCCCGCCACAGTCACCCACGACGCGGCGGAGGCGGGCCCGTGCGACGTCGTCATCTACGCCACCAAGGGCTACGACCTGGAGGCGGCCGCGGCCGAGACGGCCCCCCTGGTGCAGCCCGACACGCGGGTCATCCCCATCCTGAACGGCATCTCCGCCCCCGAAACCCTGGCCCGGCTCCTGCCGCCCTGCGACGTCCTGAGCGGGTGCGTCTACCTCTCCGCCCACGCGGAGGCTCCGGGGGTCATCCGGCAGACGGGGGCCGTCCAACGCTTCCTCTTCGGCCACCCAGGGCTTGGAGAGGCCGAGAACCGGATGCGCTATGCGGACGTCGAGCGCCTGCTGAAACGGGCCGGCCTGCAGGTGACGCTGACGGAGCTCATCGACGTGGAGGTCTGGGCCAAGTTCCTGTTCCTGTCCCCCATGGCTGCGCTGACGGCGCTCCACGGCAGGAGCATGGGCGGAATCCTGGAGGACGACGGGGCCCGCGAGCAGCTCACCGCCATGATCTGCGAGGCGGAGGACCTGGCCCGCGCCGCGGGCGTCCGCCTGCCGGAGAACGTCGTCAACATCACCCTTGAGAGGTGCCGTCTGTTCCCCAGCGAGGCACGGACCTCCATGCAGCTGGACCGGGAGCAGGGGCGGCCCATGGAGCTGGAAACCCTCGTCGGCTGCGTCTGCCAGCAGGGGCGAAAGCTGAAGGTCCCCACGCCGACCTACGACCGGGTCTATTCAGAGCTGAAAACCCAATAAAAAGCACAAAAAAGCAGAGGGGCCTTCCAAAGCCCCTCTGCAAAGTCTAAAGTGCGGAACGCTGTCGGAGCGTCCCGTAAAACCGGCCGCGAGGGTGCCTCCGCGGCCTCATCCTGCATAGTCCCCCTCCGTCTCGTCCAGAAGGGCCTCCACCTCGTGGCGCCAGGGCAGCGAAGGGTGCGCCCCGATGCGCGTGCAGGCCAGCGCCCCGGCCGCGGAGGCGAAGCGGGCGGCGCGCTCCATGGTCATCCCCTCCGCCAGCGCCACGCAGAGGGCCGCGCAGAAGGCGTCCCTGGCCCCCGTGTTGTCCACCACGTGCACCTTGAAGGGGTCGAAGGCGAAGGGTTGCGCGCCCCGGCTGAACACCTGCCCGCCGCGGGCGCTCCGGGTCACCACGACATCCTGCACACCCCGGTCCAGCATCTGGTTCGCCATTTTGCAGACCTCCTCGTCGGACTGCAGGTCCGAGGGGGACGCATTTCCCGTCACGTAAACGTCGAGGGCCTTCTGGTTCAGGACGAGGCAGTCGGTGCACTCCCAGGCCTCCGTCGGCAGCGGAAAGGGCGGCTCCGCGGAGAGGAAGGTCCGGCATCCCGCGTCGTGGGCCAGGCGCAGGCCCGCCGCCACGGTCTCCGGCGGGACCTCCATCTGAAAGAGGGCCGCGTCCGAGCGCCGAAAGAGGTCCGAAGCCCGCTGCATGGCCGTCGCGTCCAGCGTGGCGTTGGCCCCTCGGGAGAGCACGATGGAGCTCTCCCCGTCGTCGGTCACGGTGATGACGGCGACGCCCGTCACGGCGTCCTGGTGGACCTCGACGCGGTCGCAGTTGACCCCGCTCTGGTCCAGGACGGTCCGAAGCCGCCTGCCGAAGTCGTCGTCCCCGACGGCCCCTACCATGAACGCCTCCGCGTCCAGCCTGGCCGCCGCCAGCGCCTGATTGGACCCCTTCCCTCCGCCCGTCATGCCGAAGGCCCCGCCCAAGATCGTTTCTCCCCTCCGGGGACGGCGCGGCGCGCGGATGACCAGGTCCATATTCAAAGAGCCAACGACGGTTACAGCAGCCACAGGGCCCACTTCCTTATCCTGTAAAATTTTTGCAGCGGCCTTGCCGATGAGGCCCCTCAGAATCCCCGATCCCCCTGGGAGATGGGGGTAGCAAAGAAGACAAAACGGTGATTTCTTAATTTTATTATGATACCATATCCATAAAAGAGGAAACGCGTGGGGACGCGGAGGTTCGCCTCCGTCAATCTGCAGGGAGCTTCCGCCCGAAAGGACCGTTCGCCGGCGGCCCCAAGCGATCCTAAAAAAAGAGCACGAGGTGAACGTTATGACCTTTCAGCTTCCCAAACATTGCGCGCCGGAGCGGCGCTGTGGCCTCCCCACCGCGTCCAGCATGACGGAAGGGCCCAACGGCGCGGAGGCCCGATCGTGATCCTCCCCCGCCTGATCCTTGCGGACGAGGCGACGGCCGGGCGGGTCCCCGCTTCGCTGCCCCTGATCCAGGCCATGCGCAGCAAGCTGGGGCAGGTCAACGTCTTCTTCTGCAACCGCAGCGAAGAGGAAATCCGCCTCATGCAGCTCCTGAGCGATGCCCCGGTGACCTGCCTCGACCTCTATACCATGGGCAGCCCCCGCGCCCTGAAGACCCTCTTTCAGCGGAGCTCCGCCGAGAACGCCCTGAACATCATTTCCATGCCTCTGGGCGCTACGCTGGACGAGAAGACCTTTCAGCTCTACCCGAACGTCGCGGACCTCTTAAAGGTCCTGGATTGCGGGGTGGTGCCCGTCATGGCGGCGTCCATGGCGTCCGCCGTGAGCGCCGCACTGGCGGCCGACGCCATGGACGCCCTCAACGAGGCTGCCCCGGGCAGGACAGTGGGCATCCTCTTCAGCTCCGTCAACAACCCGCGAGAGTTCCAGGTGCTGGAGAAAAACCTGTACCGCAGGACGCCGGCCCTGACCCTGGGGTTCATGCCCCGCGCCCTGGACTGCACCATGCCCTCCATGCAGGCGATGAGCGGCGGGAACCCCTCGATGAAGCTCATCTCCCCCAAGAGCGCGGCGCTGCAACTGGCCGGATCGCACCGCCAGGTCGAGTGGGACATCCTGAAGGGGCTGGCCAGCCTGGACGCGGAGTGGTCGCCGCCCGAGCCCTATTTCTTTCAGAAAAAGCGCCTGAACGTCGCCGTCATGGGGCGCCACGCCTCCCTGGAGGGCGACGGCAACCTGGAGCTCTTCCGCATGATAGGCTGCAACGTCTACGACTGGGATCACAGGAAGGACGAGTTCCCCATCAGCGCGGACGTCCTCTATTTTCCCCACACGATCAACGAGCCCTACATCGAGGAGCTCCTGTCCGACACCAGGTTTCGGGCCGGCGTCACCGCAAGCTACAAGGGCAACAAGCTGATCCTGGCAATGGGGGCCTCCTCCCTGCTCTTCGGCGAGTTCTACTGCACCACCAGCCAGAAGAAGATCGAGGGGCTGCGGATCTTCCCCTACGGAGGCCTGTCGAGCCGCGGCACCCACGTCCGCCCCCAGAAACGGCGCCGCATCGAGGCCCGAGGGATCCAGGACACCTGCTTCACCGGGACGAACGAGAAGGTGCGCGGCACCGTCGCATCGGGCTTCACCATCGCCAACCCGGGCAACCTGGCGGCCCCGGCCCTCTCCTTCCGCGACATGAAGAGCGACGTCGACATGGGGCTCTCCGGCTGGACGAACAGCTCCTGCTTCGTCACGGACCTGAAGCTGGACCTCTGGAGCGCGCCGGAGGCGGTGAACCGCTGGCTGGGCCTGAGGCACAGGGGTGGGCTGAAGCGGCCGGAAAAATCGCTGTAGCGCACAGGGCGCAAGGGCGCGGCGAAACGACGAGTGGACGCGAGAAGGATGGGAAAACCCGTCCTTCCCGCGTCCGCTCGCGTGCTATAGAATAAAGAAAATTGCGGGTGTTGGCTCGATCATCATCATCCAAAAACTGCCCGCACGAGGGAGGAAGACACATCATGATGAGAAAATTTTTCCCCGCTTTGGCTGCGCTTCTCCTTTTTGCGGCCCTCACGACCGTTGCCGGCGCTGAGGCCGCCGAGCAGAGGGCCTTTGCCCTGAAGGACCCCGTAACGCTCTACGCAAAGCCCGATGAGAGCGCGAAGTCCTGGGAGGTCAGCCTCCCCGACGAGGGCGTCAAGGTTCCGAGCGCCATTCGGGACAAGGACGACGCGCTGTGGTACAAGGTCACGGTGGACGGGCGGACCGGCTGGCTCTTCAACGAGGGCATCCGCCTCCTGATGGGCGGAAAGAGCCGCGTTGCGGAGAGCGTCTACAAGCGCTGCGCCGGCGTGCGCAGCCGCGTCATGAAGAAGCCGGGCAACGCGTGGCAGGAGGGCGCGACCACCGATGAAACCGACGGGACCCTCGTCACCTACACGACGGAGGGCGGCGCCTTCCAGGCACTGAAGACCGGGGACGGGGTCGAGGACGTCTACTTCTGCGCGAACGGCTCCGAGGCCTGCAAGACCTTCCTGGGGTTCGACCCCATCAAAATGCACAAGGACAAGCTCCGCGCCAAGGTCGGGACCCCGACGGTGCGGGAGACGCCGGACGGCGAGCGCGACGTCAGCATCCTCTCCTACGAGCTGGGGAACCGCAAGATGACCATGGCGTTCCACCTGCGCAACGACCACGTGGAGTGGTTCGAGCTCTACCGGGGGCGCACTGGGGAAGCTTCTGAAGGCTGGAGCTCCGAAGCGATCCAGGCCCGCGAGGAGGCCCGGGGAAACTAAAACCCGAAACGCGCCTTCCCAAGAGATCGGGGCCGGCCCTTACTAAAGGCCGGCCCCGATCTTCGCGTCCTTCCCTCAGCCTGCAGTGCCGCTCTCGTCCATGCCCTCGCCTCCGGCTTTCAGGACGTCATCATTATACCGACTTGTCAACGTCAGGTTACATGGTTCTCCGCTATGTCACTGTGCTGAAAACAGGGAAGACAAAGCGACAGCGTGATATAATAGCAAAGGTCTGACGGCGGGGCCCGAAGCGCTCCGCCGGGAAGCGACAAGGCAGGCCGCGGCCGGCTCGGGCAGCCTCCCCTGCGGCGCGCCGAAACCCTCATCTAAGGAGTGTTTCTTCACCATGAGCAAGTACTTATTAGCGGTTCTTGCGGTCGTCCTGGCCGGGACGGTCGGAGGGGGATTTCCCGCCTTCGCCGCGCCCCTCGACGCGGCGAGGTCGGCGGGGCTCGACGCCGCGCTGGACGCCATGATCGGCTCGGAGGGGACCTGCGTCCCCGGCCTCGGCGTGATCGTCTACAAGGACGGGGCCAAAGCCTACAGCAAATTCCTCGGACGCCGCCACATCGACGCGCAGGACCCCTCGCTGGACCGCCCGTTTACGGAGGACTCCCGCTTCCGGGTCGCATCGGTCTCCAAACAGTTCACGGCCCTGGCCGTCCTGCAGTTGACGGAGCGGGGGAAGCTGGACCTGGACGCGGACGTCAGCCAGTACCTGGGCTTCAGCCTGAGGAATCCCCACTTCCCGGACACGCCCATCACCCTTCGGATGCTCCTCTCCCACACCTCATCCATCCGCGACGGAAGGGCCTACGCCATCCCGCCGCAGTACGGCGTGAAGGAGTTCTTCACCGCCGACGGAAAGTTCTACGAGGAGGGCGCGCACTTCGCCCCCGCCGAGGAGGCGCCCGGCAAGTACTTCAGGTACTCCAACCTGAACTACGGCCTTCTGGGGACGATCGTCGAGGCCGTCACGGGAGAGCGCTTCGACCGATACATGAGGTCCCACCTCCTGGCGCAGCTCGACATCAAGGGCAGCTTCAACCCTGGAGACTTCACGAAGGAGGAGCTCGCCCTGCTGGGCAGCATCTACCAGAAGCAGAAAGACGGCCAATGGGACGAGAAGGGGCCGTGGGTGGCACAGATCGACGACTACAGCGACAAGGCGCCGGATCGGGACACAGTCGCCGTCAACAACCCGGACATCCGCGAGACCGACTCCTGGTACGGGCTCGCGGACTACAAGCCCGGCACGAACGCCACGGTCTTCTCCCCTCAGGGCGGGCTGCGGGTCTCCTGCGCCGAGCTGGAACACCTGCTGCAACTGTACCTGAACGACGGCGTCTACAACGGCGTGCAAATCGTGAGGAAGGACCTGCTGGACGAGATGTTCCGGATCCAGTGGCAGTTCGACCCGGACCATCCCAACGGGAACACTTACGGCGGGTCCATCGAGGCCTACTGCCTCGGCGTGTATCCCCTGCTCGGCACCGGGCGCTCCCGTCCCGCAAAGGACCTTGACGTCAACCTCAAGGGGCACCTGGGAGAGGCCTACGGCCTGCTCTCCGGCGTCATGGTTCGGACGGGGACCAAAGACGGATTCATCTACATCATGAACGGCGAGGCCGTGGCCGAGGACGACGACCCCCGTTCCGAGGGCACGTTCAGCGGCAACTACATCTGGGAGGAGACGATGATGAACGCCATCTGCTCCAACGCCTTTGCCGATTAGGGCCAACTCAGGGAGGAAAAGTCATGCGCATCACAAGGGTTCGGTTGGGACGAATATCCGTCCCCCTGCGGGTTCCGTTCAAGACGGCACTCCGCAGCGTAGACAGCGTCGAGGACGTCGTGGTGGAGGTCCACACCGACGCAGGGGCGATCGGCTACGGTGAGGCGCCCCCCACGGGCGTCATCACGGGCGACACGACAGGAGCCATCGTCGGAGCCATTCAGGACCACATCGGGAAGGCCATCCTGGACCGCGACGTGGACGACCTGGAGGACCTGCTGCAACGGGTTCAGCGGAGCATCGTCCACAACACGAGCGCCAAGGCGGCCGTCGATATGGCGCTGTGGGACCTGTACGGGCAGCTCCACAAAATCCCCGTCTACAAGCTCCTGGGCGGCGCGCGACATCGCATCGTCACCGACATCACCATCAGCGTCAACCCGCCGGAGGAGATGGCGCGGGACGCGCGGGACGCCATTGGGCGCGGGTACGACTGCCTCAAGGTGAAGGTGGGCGCGAACCCGACCCTCGACGTGGAGCGGCTGTCCGCCGTGCGGCGCGCGGTCGGGGACGGAGTGTGCATCCGCATCGACGCGAACCAGGCATGGCGCCCCAGAGAGGCCGTCCGCATCCTCAACGAGATGCAGGAGAAGGGACTCGCCATCGAGTTTGTGGAGCAGCCGGTGAAGGCACAGGACATCGACGGCCTGAGGTACGTCACGGAGCACAGCGACGTGCCCGTGCTGGCGGATGAGAGCGTGTTCTCCCCTGAGGACGCGCTGAGGATCATGCAGACGAAGGCGGCCGACCTGATCAACATCAAGCTGATGAAGTGCGGCGGGCTGACGAACGCCCTGAAGATCGCCTCCGCGGCCGAGGTCTATGGCGTGGAGTGCATGATCGGCTGTATGCTGGAGGCGAAGATCTCCGTCAACGCGGCGGTGGAGCTGGCCTGCGCCAAAAGGATCATCACGAAGGTGGACCTGGACGGCCCCGTGCTTTGCAGTGAGGACCCCATCCTGGGCGGCGCCGTCTTCCGCGAGAAGGAGATCACCGTCTCCGACGAACCCGGCCTCGGGATCAAGGGCGTCGAGGCCGGACGCATCGCCTACATCGATTGATCGACCCATTCTGAACCCACATACCGAAAGGAGAAGGAAACATGGTCATCACAAACGGTTTCACCTACATCGCGTTCCTGATGTTCGTCGCAGGCGGCCTGCTGGCCCTGGAGAAGTACGCCAAGTGGAAGGTCTTCAACGTGGTCCCTCCGCTGGTCTGGATCTACGTGCTGAACATGATCTTCTGCACGGTGGGGCTCTTCGAATCGGAGGCGTGCAAGACGGCCTACAGCGCCCTGAAGAACAACCTGCTGTACGCCATGATCTTCGTCATGCTGCTGCGCTGCGACTTCAGGAAGCTGGCGCGGCTGAGCGGGCGGCTGATCGCCATCTTCCTGGGATGCTCCGTAACGCTGGCCGTGGGCTTCATCGTCCTCTATCCGGTCTTCAAGGGCTTCTTGGGCGCGGACACCTGGGGTGCGGTGGCGGCCCTCTACGCCTCGTGGGTCGGCGGTTCGGCCAACATGGCGGCGATGCAGGCGGCCCTGCCCGTGGACGCCGGAGCCTACTCCTGCGCCCTGGCGCTCGACACGGTCTGCTACTCCCTGTGGATCGCCCTTCTGCTCCTGGCCGTCCGCTACTCGTCCAGGTGGAACGCGGCCACCAGGGCGGACACCTCCAAGCTGGACGCCCTGGCCGACACCGCCAACGCGCAGGTGGCCGCAGAGAAGAAGCTGGCGACGGGATCGGATTGGATATTCCTCGTCGGCCTCTCCCTGGCCGTTTCCGCGGTTTCCCAGTGGATCGGCGCCGAGGCGAACTCTGCGCTTAAGGGCGCCGGGTTCGCCATGTTCGACAAGGGCACCTGCACCACGCTGTTCGTCACCGTCCTGGGCCTCGTCTGCGCCATGACGCCGCTTGGCAAGCTGCCCGCCGTGGAGGAGCTCTCCAACATCTACCTCTACGCCGTGGTCTCCCTGCTGGCCTCCACCGCCACCATCGTGGACCTGGTGGCCGCGCCCATGTGGGTCGTCTACGGGCTCCTGATCCTGGCGATCCACGTCGCCCTCATGTTCTTCCTCTCCAAAATCTTCCACTGGGACCTCTGCATGGTCTCCACGGCCTCCCTGGCCAACATCGGCGGCGCGGCTTCCGCGCCCATCGTGGCCACGGCCTACAACCAGAACTACGCGGGCATCGGCGTCCTCATGGGCGTCCTGGGCGCCGCCATCGGAAACTTCGCAGGGCTCGCCATGGGGGCGATCCTGAAGGCCTTCTGAGCCAAAAGCAGACTTTCTCTGCCCCCCGGCCCCAAAGGCAACGCCCGGCCCCTCTCAGGGGCCGGGCGTTGCCTTAACCGCTAAACAGAGGGATTGGAAGAATTTTTTCACTTCGCGCCCGCACCTTTTATATGAACCATACGGGCATTTGGAGAACGTTTTCCCTCAACATTATAAGGAGATCGGCAAATCTGGGATCATAATCCGGATTTGCCATCATCGTATCGTTCACGTTCGTTCGGGCAGAAACTCCGCGTTTTTTTCAACCTATTCGTTGTGCTTGACCTGACAATCCAGCCATTGACGCAAACAGTCCATTTGCTGCGGCGTATGAAACCAATGCTCACCGTTTTTCATAACGCTCACGGCACCATTGAATTTTTGTGCAAAATGTTGAACTGTGTCAAAGGGGACCAAATCATCGTTTTCTGCATACAGTATCGAGGTTGGCGTTTCCCATTTAACGATCGGATGGTCTAAAACATAAGTCCAATATTCCCAAGAAAGCGCCTCTCCAAAAGAAGTGGGAACGCTGCGCTCCCGCTTCAGGCGCTCCTCCGAAACGCCTGCCCGAAGCATCCGGTTCGCCATCAGGTGTTTCATATCAAGAACGGGAGAAACGAAAAGACAACGCTTAAACGTTTCACCAGAAAAGCTCAACAGGCTAAACCACGCCCCTATGCTGCTGGCAAATAGAGCGATTTCCGTCCATCGCTCTTTTATGTAAGACAAAATGTGAGATAACTCTGGCACAACGTGCCACGGGGCAAAAGCACTACCTCCACGTTTCCTATCCCCATGTTCAGGCAAGTCAAAACCAATCACCTGCCAGCCACGACGACAGGCAACAGAAGCTAAAAGCTCGGCTTCCTCTTTGTTTCCACCCTGCCCGTGAACGCAAACGTATATTTTGTCGGAATGGCTTCCCCAAAGGATCGCAGGGACGCCAGAAATTTTATCCGCGCGTTTTTCTACGTCCATTTCCAAGTCCTCCACGACGCCAATTGACGACAGGCCCAGGGGCGTCGTCAGCGGCAATGCCCGGCCCCCTTCAGGGGGGCCAGGCATCTTCCGACCTCAGCGAGGCAGGAGGGGGCGAAACAGCTCCTCCGCGTCGAAGGGAACGGACATCCGCGTGTGACGAAACTTCCCGCCGCCGAGCAGTTCAGGCAGGACCTCGTCCTGCGCCAGCTCGATCTCAAAGCGTCCCCGGCCCCCGTAGACGTCCTGAAGCGCGTCGTGCACTGCCCCTCTGGCCCCCCGCACGTCCCCAGGAGCAAAGAGCGCCCGGATGTGGTAGGCGTCGCGCCCCGTCTGCGCCAGGCGGTAGTCCCGCAGGCGCGGGATGAGGGCGAGCCGCGCATCCAGCGTCCCGGTCGTGACCAGCCGACCGCCCAGCGTGAAGGTCACGTCGGCGAGGCGCCCCTCCACGGCCTCGGCAACCATGCCCTCACCGCTCCCTCCGCCGGACCCCAGCCGCAGGAGGTCCCCCATGTCGAAGCGCAGAACGCAGTTCCACGGGCTGCCGAACGTCGTGACGAACGCCCGCCCCAGCTCCGGCCCGCCGAAAGGTTCCTTCAGGGGCTGAAAGTCGATGCGGCAGAACTCCGCGTTCTGGTGCAGGAGCCCGTCCCGCCCCTGCATCATCACGAGGCCCGCCTCCAGGCTCCCGTAGGCGCTGAAGAGGGGACAGTCGAAGACCTGGCGGATCGCATCGAGGTAAAAGGGGGCGGGCAGCTCATGGGCGAGGACCACGGCGTCGGGCGACGCCAGGGAGACGTTCGCATCCGACGCCCACCACGCGAGGCGCGCCAGAAACGCGGGGTCGGCCTCCAGGATGGCGGGGCGGAAGTCGTTCAGCTCCTTCGCCATGCGCCGCAGGAGGTGCGGCGTCCACTGCACCGTGCTGAGCCTCTCGTTCAGGTGGAGGACGCCCCCCAGGAGGCGCCCTTCCAGGGGAAGGTCCTCTTGAGAAACGAGGCCTGCGCTTCGGGAGCTGACCAACACGGCCCGCTGCCCGCCCCCATTCAGCCCCGCGAGCGCCCACCCCGCAGCCCTGGAGCGCTCCTGCCAATCCCGATCCACGACGTGCAGCGTTTCCCCCTCCGGCCCCCAGTCCACCCTGAGGGCGATGGCGTCGCTCTCGAGGCCGTCCTTCACCTGCCGGTCCATGGGCATCAGGGGCATCCGCCCCCTCTCAAGGATGGGCCCGGCACGGAGGTCCGATCTTCGCAGCGCGGGGAGCGCGTCAAACCGTTCGTCGAGGGGCGCGTTGCCGTCGGGCCTCAGGCCACGCTCCTCCCACTCCATGTAGAGGGGCACGCGGTCGAAGGCCTCAAAGAGCCTCGCCTCGCACCGCCTGAAGAACTCCGCAGAATAGTAAAAACGATTCGCTAGGATCACGTTTCATCACCTCCAGGAACAAAACCAGTGTACCACAAAGGCGGGCGCCGTCCATCCGCCGACGACAGGGGCCGTGCCGTCGCTTTTGCAGCAACGCGGGCGTTCCTCCAGCCCCTCGTTGCATCCCATCCTGGGGTCGCCGCGCCTGACGTACAAACGGGCGCGAAAATCATATATAATAGGGGCCTGAGCGGGGCGCGACAGCTCCGGGCCGGAGACCAGTTGCGACAGAATCGAGAGGAAGATCATGGACGGCATCAACGTTGAAATTCAATCCTTTTTTGAGAACATGGGCGAGATCATGTACATCTCCGACCCCAACACCTACGACCTCGTCTACTTGAATCGGGCGGGGCGCGAGGCGCTGGGCGTGCCCTCGCTGGACGACCTCAGGGGAAAGAAGTGCTACGAGGTCCTCCACAAGGTGAAATCTCCCTGCTCCATGTGCACCAACGCTCTCCTCAGGCCGGGGCGGTTCTTTGAGTGGACGTACTTCAACTCCAACCTGGGCAGGCACTATTCGCTGAAGGACACGCTGATCCAGCACGGAGGAAGGCTCCTGCGGGCCGAGTTGGCCGTGAACATCGACGTCGAGGAGAAGCAGCGCGAGGTCCTCTCGAAGATGATGTCCAACGAAACGATCATCAACCAAGCCCTTGAGCTGGCGTTGAACGAGGACAACCCGGAGCGGTCCATCAACGTCCTGCTGCGATACCTGGGTGAACACCTCGATGCGGATCGTACCTACATCTTCGAAACCCTCCCGGACGGCGCATCCAGCAACACCTACGAGTGGTGCGCGGACCGCGTGTCCCCTCAGATACAGCACCTCCAGGACCTTTCCAGCGACGTCCTCAAGCCATGGTACGAGGAGTTCGACCGGCACAACAACATCCTGATCTACGACATGGAGGACTACAGGGGGGTCTGCCCTACCATGTACGCTCTCCTTCAGCCCCAGGGGATTCAGACCCTGGCGGTGGCCCCTCTCTTCCTCAACAATCGGCGCATCGGTTTCTACGGCGTGGACAACCCGCCCTACAGGAACCTGGAGAACATCTCCACCATGTACACGATCCTGGGGCGCTTCATCGCCTCGCTCCTGCGCCATCGGGACAACATGAGGCAACTTGAGGCTCGTACCCGCGTCGGCGGAAAGCCCGATGACGCCGGGGAGTAGAGCGGGATTGGCTTCCCCGTCAAACAGTCAAAAAATTAAAAAGGGGGCGAAACCCGAAAGTCCGGGACGCCCTCTTTGTTTCACTGCTTCACTTCCGACAAACAGCCCCCGGCAGCCCGAAGGGCTGAAAGGGAAGCTACTGCGCTGAGTGGTAGACGACCACCGCGTCCGGGCTCTTGATGCGCGGACAGGCCGTTTCCAGGATGCGGAAGCGGTGGTTGAGGTCCAACTGCTCCGCGTAGGCCGTGCAGATGTCCTGCCCCACCACGAGGTCCATGTACTGCGGCTGCGGGCAGAGCAACAGGGCCGTGCCCGGCTGGAGCACCGGGGTCTGGAACAGGCGCCCCTCCAGCAGGCTGCGTATCCTTTCGATCTCCGTCAGCCCCGTTCCCGGCTGGATGCGATGGAGCTGCACGAACAGGTCCTGGCTGAGGACCAGGGTGATGCGGCCAATCCGTCCCTTCTGCTGCAGCACGGCCATGCCGGCCGCGATGTCCGTGAAGGACGACTCGCCGGCGCTCCAATCCCCTCGGTCGAGGACGTTGGTCCCGCCGACCGTGAGCAGGCCCTTGATGCCCAACCGCTTGACGCCGTAGAAGACCATCTGGTCCTCTCGCCGGCACAGGGCCTGAGCCGCCATGTGTGCGGCGTGAAGATCGACGGGCAGCCCCTCGCGCTTCGCGGCCTCCACGTCCCGCCACAGTATCCAGAAGTCCTCCGTCAGCTGGGGAAGCTCCACGTAGGCGCGCCCCTCCGCGAAGGTAAAACCGTCCTCCGTCCTCTCCGTGCGGGCGGGACGGTCCACGGGCGCCACCTGAACCCCCGCGCCCAGCGGGCCGCACAGCGGCAGAAAACGACGGGCCGTCAAAAGTCCCTTGGCCGTTTCCACCACCGTTTGGTCCAGCGCACTCCAAAACTCCTCGTCAAGGGGGGACGCGCTGCGTCCCAGAACATCATCCATCAGCGACGCCTCCCTCACTTCGAGATCAGGCTGCCGACGGTGGTGTTCCGCCCGTCGGAGGCTCCGTCAGCCGGCGCGATGCCCAACTCCTGCATCGTCTCCAGGACCTCGCCCTCGCCGCCGGCAAGGGACTCCGACCAGTTGGGGTCAAGGCGGCTCAAGAGGGTCGTCAACTCGCCGACGTGGGCCTTTTCCTCGTCGCGAATCTCCATCAGCACCTTGCGCGCCAGGGGCTCGTCCGTGGCCTGGGCGTGGGCGTCGTAGAGGAAGATCGCCTCAAGCTCGCCCGCAATGTCGATGCGCAGGGCCTGAACCAGCTCCTCCCTGCTCATCTTGCGCTCGACGTTTCCGGCAAAGGGATCGGGAAAATTTGGCATCAGTACAACACTCCATTTCCAATAAAATTTATCCTCACTACTCCAGCAGGC